>NZ_JBIQOE010000141.1:0-9827 GCF_047739415.1 Mesobacillus sp.
TGGTGATATTATTCAAATAGTGGCCGATCGACAATGGGTAAGTTTCATGTATAGTTATCCAAACCTTATTCCATTGCCAGCTAACAAGGTTCAGGAGATGGCAGCTAAAGTCAGCGTTCTAAATTTTGACAGACTATATAATGCGTTTCATCGTGTCATTAAGGCAGATGCCCATCAGTCTGTTCAAAATTCCGCTAAGAGGTATATTGAGGCTTTGGAGGGAAAGTTGGTTAATATGTACATTTAAAATGAATATAGTGCCTGGTCGATAAAACCAGGCGCTTAAAGGGAGAAAGGGGACGGACCTTATGCTCCTTTTTCCGTGATTGTTTTTGAAAAAGGTACGTCTCTCTGCTTGAGTTTGTAGTAATGTGTTATAATGGTTATAACAATTATAACAAGGATGTGATCCTTTGGAACAATTCGAAAGAAAAGTGACTAAGATCGGAAATAGTTTTGGAATAACCCTTCCTATTGAATTACTCAAACAAGTAGGCTTAGAACATGGAGATGATGTTCAAGTTGAAGTGAAGGATGGGAAAATTGTTTTGAGAAAAAAAGAACAGGTAACACTTCCTGAAGGTGTTGATGCAGAGTTCATGGATATTTTAAATGATGTTATTAATGAGCATGACAAAGCATTTAAAGGGTTAGTGAACAGATAATGGATGAAGTCATCTATCTTACTACAAACCAATTGATTGCTATTAATACGGTACAAATTCGTCTATATTCCCCAGATGAACCACTAGGTGTAAAAGATCCAAACCTACTTGATTCAGCTATTAACCGCCCAAAACAATCAGTTTTTGGTAGTGATGCCTATCCAACTATTCACGAAAAAGCCGCCGCACTTTTTGAGTCAATTGCTAAGAACCATGCCTTCCACAATGCGAATAAGCGAACAGCCCTTGCTTCCTTAATTGTTTTTCTGAAAATAAACCATTTTCGTTGGACGATGGGAATTGAAGAAGAACAAGACTTTACAGTTGATGTTGTAAATCATAAATACACGTTTGAAGAAATTGTTTCAACAATTAAATATCATACCGAAAAACTATAAATCCATTCTCTCTTCAATTCGAGAATGGATTTTTGTTATTGTACCTACAAAAGTTTTTGAAAATTCGGGTGGGAGCAGTTCACGGATGCTCCTTTTTTCGTAATTGTTTTTGGAAGCAAAAGGTACGTCCCTCTGCTTCTGCAGCCCATTGAAACTAGAATATATTATTGTTAGTAACTATAATTATAGATTATCGGAACAGGAAGACTCTTCAGGTTCAGGCTTCTGAATAAGCGAGAGGTGGGTGTAGCGGAATGTGGAAAAGATTAAAAAGACTTCACCATTTGAATGGATATGCTACCTTATTTTTATTCATAAGTGGGATCTTGCTTTTCATTCCTTCATTAAGGGGGCCGTTGGCTTCGTACCGTGTCATGTTGAAGGATGCTCATATTTGGATCGGTTTTGCAACGGTTGCTTTCCTTCTGCTTTATCTCCGCTATTTTGCTTTCCATTACAAAGTCATAAAAAAACAACAAGGAAAGAAACGTAATCTTGCGATAGTTATTGGATTGATCATTGGCTGGATCATTAGCGGTACGGTGCTGACTTTTCAAAGGAGTCTTCCTGAAAACCTCGTCCAAGCTTCATTGATCGTACATGATGTATTCACCTGGATTGGTCTGCCGGTCCTCCTTTTCCACTCAGTCACTAGGTCAGGCTGGTTTCGGAAAAGATCAGATCAACTGCAAGAAAAAAAGAAAGAACTATATGCCCTCAGCCGCAGAGGATTTTTCAAATACGGAATTGTGACTTTGCTTGCGATCTTTTTGGGTCCATCTATTTATAAATGGCTTAAACAAGTGATGGATGATGGGGGATCGACACTGCAGGAGGTGGTGCTGAACAGCACAAATGAGCTCTCGCCCCTGCCAATTCCCGCCACGCAATCATCCCCTCCCATTGGTGGAGGGTATGAGGGCAAATTCCGTGTTTATACAGTAACGGAGACACCGGTTTTTACGAATGAAAATTGGGGTTTTACGATTGATGGACTGGTTGATGAACCAGTGTCGTTGTCATGGGAAGATTTCGTCAAATTGAAGAGGACAGTCCAGGTCAGTGATTTTCACTGTGTTACTGGCTGGTCCGTGCTTCATGTCACGTATGAAGGCATCCTGCTGAAAGATCTCATGAAGAAAGTAAAGCTGAAAGAGAACGCCTCCCACCTGAAGTTTTACTCGGGTGACGGTGTCTATACGGACTCCTTATCCCTTGAACAGGCAGCCTTGGATGATGTTATGGTCGCCGTGCTCATGGATGGAGAACTGATCCCGTCAGACTATGGTGGCCCCGTCCGGCTGATTGTCCCCAAAATGTATGCCTATAAATCCGTGAAATGGCTTGTCAGAATCGAAGCCATTGATCATGTACACGAAGGCTACTGGCAAGTGAGGGGATACGATACCGATGCATGGGTAGGATCACAAGAGACAACTTGAGCTTATCTTGTACAGAAAGATGGAGCTTGTATAAAAAAAGGCAGCAAACAGGGAGCAAGGGTGACACCTTTTGCTCCTTTTTCAATTGTTTTTGGGAAGCAAAAGGTACGTCCCAATGCTTCTTTTATTGCTACCGACTTTCATCGCAGTTAAACCGTAACGTTCTCATCCTACTAAAGCCCCTTGCAATTTTTCCTAAATCTTGTTATTCTTAGGTAGAATTATTTTTGTTCGGTGTAAAGTTCGACTCTTCGTTCTAATGATCACTTTGGGCAAGGATAGTAATACAATGTGCATTAGCACTAGGAGGCAACAAACATGGAACAAGGTACAGTTAAATGGTTTAACGCAGAAAAAGGTTTCGGATTCATCGAGCGCGAAGGTGGAGAAGATGTATTCGTTCATTTCTCTGCAATCCAATCTGAAGGCTTCAAATCATTAGACGAAGGTCAAAAAGTTACTTTCGACGTTGAGCAAGGTGCACGTGGACCTCAAGCTGCTAACGTTCAAAAAGCTTAATTTTGATATAGCATACAGAAACAGACTCCAAAAGGGTCTGTTTTTTTTATTTTCCAAAAATAACAGCAAATAAAAAACCCTACTCAACGAACGAGTAGGGGCATGGTACCGGTAAAGTAAAAAATTTAAAGCAAAAGGTTATTTACATTATAACACAACAATCTCATAATCAAATGATTAGCAGAAATTTAGCAAGTGCATGATAATGACAACATAGAAGGCACACAAATGGAGGAATGGATGATGAAATTTCCAAACGACGCGGATGGAGAAGCATTGCGCAGTTTGTTTAATGAAGGTGTCAGTTTTAAAAAGCCGCAGCCAGTCGAGTTTTTTATCGCTGTGCCGGATAAGGCAACTGGCGAGAAGCTTCTGCCTGTATTGAAGGAAGAAGGCTTTCATGGCTTACTCGAGCAGGATGATGAGACAGATGAGTGGGCTTGCATCTGCTCGAAAAGGATGCTCCTTAACCATAGCGAATTAAAAAAAGTGCAGGAAAAGCTGGATAAAATAAGCAAGCCATATGGCGGCCATTCTGATGGCTGGGGCGTATTTATAGATTAAAATTTAGGTGATGACATGCTTCATACTTTTATGGGTGAAACAATCCGGTATGATGTGATTTATAAAAATCGGAAAACAATCGGCATTTATATGGATTTGTACGGCCATGTCGAAGTCCACGCTCCTAAGGGGACCTCAGATGCAAGTGTGCTTCAAATCCTAGAAGGCCAATGGGACTTGATCTTGCAAAGGGCGAAGGAAATGAAAGACCGGGCCTCAGCCGGTAGGGAAAAAGAGTACGGACCAGGCGGACAATTTCTATATTTGGGCAGGCTCTATCACATTCTGATTTCACAGGATGAAGATATCGAAAAAGACAATGCCATGTTCGAGGCTGACAAGCTCCACGTATACGTGAAAGAGCAAAATGAAGAGAGCATCAAACAGGCTTTGAAGCGATTTTACTATCAGCAGTGCAAGGCATTAGTCGAAAAACGGGTTAAATTTCATCAAAGCGAATTCAAAATAAAGCCGCGCTCGATTCGAATCACGGACAGTAAGACGAACTGGGGAACGTGTGATTCCATGAGGAATTTGACATTCAATTGGAAGCTGTCCATGGCACCAATGGAAGTGATTGATTATGTTGTCATCCATGAAATGTGCCATATGGTCCATATGAATCACGACCGTTCATTTTGGCGGCTTGTCGGAAAAATCATGCCTGAATATGAACGGTATGAGCGCTGGCTCGCGGTGTCGGGGTGGAGGATGGAGGTTTAGTGTAGCGGGGGTGACAGGTCCTCTCAGCGGAGCAAAAAACTTCAAAAATATTATCCTTATACTAGTCCACGAAGGCTACTGGCAAGTGAGGGGATATGATACCGATGCATGGGTAGGATCAAAAGAGACAACTTGAGCCTAATCTTGTACAGAAAGATGGAGCAAACGCAGCAAACAGGGAGCAAAGGGTGACGGACCTTTTGCTTCTTTTTTTGTGATAGTTTTTGGAAGAGAAAGGTCCCTCTGCTTCTGAATCCATTATTTTGCTATGTTAATGGCGTAAAGCTTAAGCTCCTCATCGCTTTGAGGAAGAGTCACGTATCCTTCAAGTGCTAAACCAAGCTTTTCTAGGAGTTTTGAGGAGGAAGCATTGTCTTTGGTTGTAATGGCAACGATCCGCTCCAGATCAAGTTTGCGGGCATATTCCAATGTCCCTTTTGCTGATTCAAAGGCATATCCTTTTGATTGATGTTCCGCAAGAAAGGCATATCCAATATCGACATCCTCCAGCCCATCCCGTTTAATCAAACCGCATAAACCAACCGGCTGTTGGCTCTCTTTAAGTTCAACCATAAAAAGCCCGAACCCAACTCGTTCGTACATTTTTCTTGGCCCGGTCAAAATATAATTCTTAGCATCCTCAAGTGACCGAATGCCTTTATCTCCAATATAATTTATCCATCCTGGTTCATTCAGCAATTTAAAAATAAACTCTTGATCACTGACTTCTAGCCAGCGGAGTTTTAAACGTTCGGTTTCGAATACTAGCAAATGGCATACCTCATTTCAAAAAATAGTCCAGTATAGCAACATCTTATCATTATGCGACAAGGGGAAGGTTCCGGCGTCTCGTGAATTGTAAGAATTTAACCATGTAATCTTCGACATTTATCTTTGGATGGCAAGTCTTAACCAAGATTCATAAGGGTTTTTCTTAACTATTTTGGTTCCCGAATGATACTTGAGAACCGTCCCGGTGTCTCGCGATTTCTATTGTTTTTATTTTTTTCTAATTTTAAAGGAAAAGTAGTTGACACTAAAAATAAATTTATGATATTATTAAAAATTTGATAAAAAATAATATATATGTTAAGGTTAAGAAGGTTACCATATATGGAGGTGGATTATTTGTTTCAAATTGACGATACGATTGTTTATCCAATGCACGGAGTAGGTATTATTAAAGCCATAGAAGAAAAGGAAATCTCAGGGGAAAAACAACAGTATTATGTCATAAAAATGTTAATCGGTAATATGCAAGTCATGATTCCTGCGGGTAAAATATTGAATTCAAATATACGACCTGTTACTGACATAAGTGCAATTAAACACATCATTAACATTTTTCAACATGGAGAATCTGATCGATTACTTCCGTGGAAACAAAGGTATAAACTGAACGCGGACAAAATGAAAACAGGTAACATACAAGAATGTACTGAAGTTGTACGTGATTTACTGCGTATACAGAAAGAAAAAGTGCTTAATACAAGCGAAAAGCAAATGTTAGATAACGCACATAAATTTTTGATTAGTGAACTGGGATTAATTAAAGGGATTACTGATCATCAAATAAAAAGTTTCTGTTAAGGTTTCTTTCATACATTTTCCGAAAATATTCTTTTCCAAGACATTCAACTTCTCCAACTCACCTGTAGAGCATGAACCTCTTTTGTTTTTTCTACAATCTCATCCATTTTTATTACTTGAATTTCCTTTACGAACGTTTGAAGTTTAGTAGTCACTTGATTTTTGCAATCCTGATTCACACTGGCACGGACTAGGAGCCGTAAGGATGAAAGAGAGGTAGGGCTTTCATTGTTTTAGGGATATTATTTAAGTCATTATTTCAAAAAAACAATTAATCTCACCTTTGTCTTTAAGGATTTTTTGCATCTACGGAGACAGTGAATTGTAATTGTTTAGCTTCCTTATGTAAAAGAGAAAAACGAATTGATATCACCATATGGTTTACTACAAAAAGGGTTTCCAGACGAGGAAACCCTTTTTTATTTAAATAACAATAGTAATGATTACTGGTGATGATTTTAAATCCCTTGATGTGGGATGGTGATCACGTCCCCAAAACTGCAAGAACGATTCCTTACAACGCTTTTTTTATTAACTATGAGTGGGACGGAAGAACCGACCGTGTGTTTATCTGGATGAGACGACGAGGAAACTGATCGTCTGATCTGTACGGTTATACCAATAATGCGTTTCACTAGCTGAAAAAAACCAGGATTCTCCTTGTGGGAGCTCAATCATCTTTGTACCTATTTGCAACGTCAAAGTTCCTTCTATTACATAGACAAATTCATGCCCGCTATGTGAAAAGGGCTGTCCGTCACTTTGGTTTGCAGGGAGTGTGACGAGTATGGGATGAAATTCTGGGTTTGGGACTTGCTGTGTCAGGTCTTTATAATGGAATGAAGATTCACTCACAGGTTCATTATTACTTGGAAAAAAGGTACTTGGATTGACGCCAAGAACTTCGGATATTTTACGAAGGGACTCTAAAGTGACGCTGGACTTTCCGCGTTCAACTTGGGATAGAAAGCTAATGGACACACCGGCTCCTTCGGCGAGTTCTTTCAAGGTCATTTTTTTCTCTTTACGGATTTCTTTCAGTCGTACACCGATCATAAAACTCCCACCTTCCTAATTACTATTTTTATCTTAGAAGGAGATTGTGTCAATTTGAACAAAGTTGACAGAATATTAACCATTATCTAAAATCTAATTGAAGTACTACTTCAATTTTAAAAGAGGAGGAAGGGAAAATGCAACAATTGGATAAGAAAACGACCTGGCGTGTATTGATTGCCAGCCTTGTTGGCAGTTCCATTGAGTGGTTTGACTATTTCTTGTATGGAACGATGGCCGCACTTGTATTTAACCAATTATTCTTTGTCAACGAAGATGCAACAGTAGGCTTGCTTTTAGCGTATGCATCATTCGCACTTTCGTTTTTCATCCGGCCATTTGGAGGAATCATTTTTAGTCATATCGGAGATCGAATCGGCCGGAAAAAGACGCTCGTTTTAACACTGAGCTTGATGGGTGCTGCGACATTCGCAATGGGTATCCTGCCTACATATCAAGCAATCGGTGTAGCTGCACCGATCATTTTGATTACACTTCGTCTCATCCAGGGACTTGGAATCGGCGGGGAATGGGGAGGGGCTCTGTTGCTTGCGACTGAGTATGCTCCTGCAGAACGAAGAGGATTCTTCGGTTCTATTCCACAAATGGGTGTGACGATCGGAATGGTGATGGGTACACTCGCTCTTTGGCTCATGAGCTTATTGCCAGAGCAGCAATTCATGACATGGGGCTGGCGCGTGCCATTCATCTTTAGTGCATTGCTCGTGGTCTTTGGTTTATGGATCCGAAAAGGAATCGATGAGACACCAGAATTCAAGGAAGTTCAGCAAAAAGGTGAAATTCCAAAGCTGCCAATCGTCAATACACTTCGCTATTACTGGAAAGAAGTGCTGATCACCATCGGTGCGAAAGTGGTGGAGACAGCTCCATTCTATATTTTCAGTACGTTCATAGTTTCGTATGCGACAAGCACTCTAGGATTCAGTCGCTCCGCTGTGTTAGGTTCCGTTATGGTTTCAACCGTCATTACGACGATCCTTATCCCAATCATGGGAAGCCTGTCAGACCGCGTTGGCCGAAAGAAAATGTATATCGCCGGCACATTAGCTATGATGGCTTTCGCTTTCCCGTATTTCTGGATGATTCATCAAGGCAGTGTACTCATGCTGGTGTTGGCGACGATTATTGGCCTGGGGATCATTTGGGCTCCGATTACGGCAGTACTTGGAACCATGTTCTCCGAAATCTTTGATGCCAAGGTCCGCTATACGGGTGTTTCACTAGGTTATCAAATCGGGGCCGCAGTCGCTGGTGGGACAGCGCCACTCGTTGCCACTGCACTGCTCGCATCATTCGATAATTCTTACGTCCCAGTTGCACTCTACATCATGTTTACTGCTGTGGTGTCATTGATTGCCATCTGGGCAGTGAAAAGCCGCGTTGAACCAACTGTAATCACTGGTAAAATGAGCTCGGCCAAATAATTTGGCCGAGTTTTTACATAAGAAGGAGAGATTCTAAATGCTTATTCTGAACGAACAACTGATCCAATCGATTTATAAAATTGAAGATGCCATCCGAGATGTCGAAGCCATGTTGGTGGCCATTCATGAAGGACGTGTGGAAAATCCTCATCGTACAGTACTGAATGTCCCGGAACGCAACGGATCCGTACTCTATATGCCAAGCTCGGATGGAACATCCATGGCAGCGACCAAGATTGTCTCGATTTTTCCTAATAACAGCTCAGCTGATCTTCCGACCACACAAGGAGCCATCTTACTTACAGAACTACAAACAGGAAGACATATAAGCTTACTGTCCGCTTCTTATCTGACACGATTGAGAACCGGCGCATTAAGTGCCATTTCAGCCCGCCACCTTGCCAGGCCCGACAGCCAAGTGCTGACCGTCATCGGCACCGGCGGAATGGCATTCGAGCAAGTATTGGGAATCGTGAACGTGCTGCCGATTCAAGACATCTATCTAGTCAATCGTACCATTGATAAAACTTACACATTCGGCGAAAAGCTCAAAGAGGCAGGTATTATCGCTAAGATTCATACCGGAGTCGACCGGAACGAAGCCGTCGCTCAGTCCGATGTCGTTTGCTGTGCGACCCGCTCAACCGAAGAAGTATTTGATGCCGATTATGTAAAAGCAGGAACACATATCATCGGCGTAGGCAGTTACTTACCTGAAATGCGTGAAATCCCGTTAGGTGCAATTGAAAAAGCAGCATTAATTTATGCAGATGATTATGAGGGGATGAATGTCGAAGCTGGAGAATTCATTGACGCAGTGGAACGTGGGAAATGGTCATTTGAGAAGCTTTCTGGGACATTGGCTGAACTTCATGTGAATCCGGTGGAACGTGGAGTTGAGGATATTACTATATTCAAATCAGTTGGGGCGGCTCATTTTGATTTGGCTGTGGCGAAGGGAGTTTTTGAGAAGGCGGAGGAGATGAAGGAGGGTGAAAAAATCTTTCTATAGTATTTCTGGGACATAGGGGAGTATCCATGTCCCAGAATTTTTTGGTTTTGAGTAACCGAGTGTCAAACAAACAAATACATTAAAAGTACAACTGCAAAGCTTAGTACTTCAGCTTATTTCAATTCCTCAAAAGCCTGGAGATCGTCCCTGTATTTTTCTCTAATAAGTAATTTGGAGTAAATTAAAAGGAAATTTAATATCTTTATTAATTATGTCATTTTTTTTTATTGTAAGAAGGAATTTTTAAATTCATGTCGAATATTTAGTTTCTTGGAAGGATGTGGAATGGATGGTTAGTGTAGATAAGGTATTTGAAAATCACTCCAAGAGACAGAAATATCTTGGGTGGCGGGTTATTGTAATTATGTTTCTTATTCTTTTTGGGCTAGATTCTTTATTTGATACTAAAGATA
>NZ_JBIQOE010000142.1:0-12520 GCF_047739415.1 Mesobacillus sp.
TAGCTTTGAGCAGCTCGAGTCGCTTGTCTAGTTTCGCCTCCTAGAAACTCCGAAACTTCAACTCCGCCGGCAGAAGCAAAAAGCGCTTCTTTGTCGGAGTCTCCAGTTTCTGCGTTTCTGGGCAGTCGGCTATACATTTCGGTTTCGGTCCGCCCAATGAAGTCAAAGAACGACTTCACCGGTCGGCCCTCCACCGCTTGTCGGGGCTGACCAAGGCGCTTGCGCTTTTCTTATTTTGCTTTGAAGTGGACAACAGCTGAATAGAACAGCCTTCCTTTGTCATCTAAATGCATTTGATGTGATACATGATGGACAGTCAGCATGATCGCCTTATTGATTTCAATCTGTTTATTGATTTTTTGTTCCAAAGTTTTCAAATCGATAGCTTCAAAAAATTCAACCTTATCTTCAATTAAATCGAATTGGAAATTCATTAATTTAGCTCCCTTTATGCAGTTTTGTTAAAATAGTGTCTGTCCTGCTTTACAAATAAAAATAGCAAATTATCTATAAAAATAAAACATTTTTTGATAAATTAAAACGATAGGCATATTTCAACGTTTTACACCGAATTCTAGTTAGTACAAATATGCTCAAGTGTTTTTACATAGGAGAGATTAATATGGCAAGAAAGTTATTATATAACGGCACCATCGTTACGAGTAACACGAATAATGAAGTGATTGAAAATGGCGCTATTGGCATTGAAGATGAAAAAATCATTTATGTGGGAGCAACACCTGAAGATTTTGCTTCTTATGATGAAAAAGTAGATTTAAAAGGCAATATTCTCCTTCCTGGCCTGGTCAATACGCATGGACACACACCAATGTCTTTGCTGAGAGGGTATGCGGATGATTTGCATTTGCAAACATGGCTGGAAGACAAAATTTGGCCGCTTGAAGCAAAATATACACCTGAGCATGCAAAATGGGGTGCCAAGCTTTCTATCCTTGAAATGATCCGTACAGGTACAACGACTTTTGTTGATATGTATGACAATATGGATGAGATCGCAAAGGCGGTTGAGGAAGCAGGAATACGTGGAGTACTGTGCCGCGGTGTGATTGGCTTTGGATCGGATGAGCTTCGACAGAACAAGCTTAAGGAAGCGGCGGAATTTGCGAAAAGCTGGAACAATGGCGCAGGTGGCCGGATTACGACTATGTTATCACCGCATTCTCCTTATACTTGCTCACCAGAGTATATCTCACAAATCATTGATAAGTCAGTCGAACTGAACGTACCAATGCATACGCATATGTCTGAAACGAAATTTGAAGTAGAGAAGAATATCGAGGACTTTGGTGCAACACCAGTAGTACATCTGGACAAACTTGGATTCTTTGACCGTCCATCATTGGTGGCACATGCTGTCCATGTGAGCGACGATGATATAGAAATCCTTGCAAAAAAAGATGTGAAAGTATCTCATAATGTGATCAGTAATCTCAAATTGGGCAGCGGAATTGCTCCGGTTGGCAAAATGCTCGCAAAGGGAGTTACGGTCAGCCTTGGTACAGATAGCGTCGCTTCAAACAATAACCTGGATTTATTTGAAGAACTGAAAGCAGCGGCGACAATCCATAAAGGAGTAGCCAGGGATGCAACAGAAATCTCTGCCCAGCAAGCCTTAAGAATGGCGACCATCCAGGGAGCAGAATCACTTTGGCTCGAGAAACGGATTGGATCGCTGGAAGTTGGCAAAGATGCAGATTTTATTGTCGTGAATGCCAATCAGTCATTCTTTTATCCTAAGCATAATCCGGTATCCCATCTTGTTTATTCCGGATCTGGGCGGGATGTCAAGGATGTCTATGTCCAGGGAAAACAAATATTAGATAAGGGGCAGTTCAAAACGATTGATGAAGAAAAAGTACTTTATGAAGCTAACAGGATGTCAAAACTCCTTTCATAATTTTTCACATAGAAAGTAAAATGACTTTTATGAAAAAAGAACCTTGAAGGCACGATCCTTGTAAAACAGCATTTCAATAAGAATATCGGAGGCCAGATTAATGAGCAGAATTGGTATTATAGGCGCAATGGATGAAGAAATTCAGCATATCCTCGACGCAATGCAAGACTATGAAGAAAAAAAGAAAGCAGGAATCACTTTTTATGTCGGCACTTTCAACGGGTATGACGTTGTACTCTGTAAGTCAGGGGTCGGGAAAGTTAACGCCAGCGTATGTACACAAATTTTGATTGATGAATTCGCTGCGTCCAATATTGTATTTACGGGTGTTGCCGGTGCTGTTAACCCGGATCTGAAAATTGGTGATATCGTCGTTTCAACTGATTGTGTACAGCACGATATGGACGTACGTGCATTAGGCTTCAAGCTAGGGGAAATCCCTTATACAGAAGTATCTGTATTTAAAGCTGATGAGCGACTGGTGGATTTGGCGATCTCGGCGAGCAAAGAAATTGTAGATGATAAGAAAATCGTCAGCGGCAGAATGTTATCAGGCGACCAATTCATCGCCGATCGGGAGAAAGTGAAATTCCTTTATGAGGAGCTTAATGGTTATTGTACAGAAATGGAAGGGGCAGCCGTTGGACAGGTATGCAGCATGAACAGCATTCCATTTGTCATCATCAGGTCAATGTCTGACCAGGCAGATGGCTCAGCAGACGTAAACTTCCTGGAATTCACGAAACTCGCTTCCAAGAACTCCTTTGAAATCGTCAATGAGATGGTCAAAAACTGGAACCTGAACTAATTTACTTTAAATAGCTTTCAAGCTTACGATAGGATAGCATTTAATAAACCATAATAGTCTTTTAGCGTGAAATCACTCCTGGAGGATTTCGCGCTTTTTTTTGCGGGATTGAAGTGGTACCAGGTTCGGACAAAACAGAAGTGGAAGCCACGGCAAATGTCTGAAGCAGGTCATTTCAATAAAAGGTAATACTTTTCCAGTATTTACTTACCGAAAAAGTGTTTAAAAAATGTTAAAGTAGGGTTGTGGTTAAGTCTGAAAGTGCAGGTGATAGAAATGGACGCTAAACAACTCTATGATAAAATGGTTGATTTCAAACAATTTGCAACTGTACTTCTTGCAGTAGGAGTATTTTTTTACCTCGGTACGATCATTCCGTCTGAAACGAAAGTGATGACTGATATATATATTGCAACTGGTGCATCCATCGTTTTCCTTGCTGGTTCCGCATCATTCTTTTCAATCGCTAAAAAATACCGCAACCAGCTGGTAGAAACTGAAGAAGGCCAGGAATTGCTGATGAAGAAATAAACGTCCGTTCAGGGCGTTTTTTTTGTTGGATTTTGACGAATACTTTTTTGGAAAAAACGGCCAAAAAAAGGTTTACAAAACAAAGGGAAGTGGATATACTTACCAATGTGGTTAAATAATTCAAAAGGAGGTCGAGTGAAATGATCATGATTGGATACTGGAATAACGCACAAACTTCATATCGTAATACGCATTCGACCGGATCGGACTGGATTGTTTAAGCTGTTTTTTTAACTAATACATCCATGGCCGCAGGGAGAATCGTGCCCCTGTGGCTTTTTTGTGCCCATTTTGCCGCAGGGGAGGAATCCTTGCGGCTTTTTGGGGTGGAATTATAAAGGAGGTGAACCGATCATGACCTTAAATATCTTGTTTTTTACAATTACAATCAACAAACGCCAAATGTCTTTAGAAGAAATTCGCCATAACGAAATGGTAGAAAAAATGATTGAAGATAACAAAACCCGTCAAACAATGCTGCGCCAGTTTTAATTCATTTGAATAAAAAACTTTAGAAAGGTGGAAAGAAAATGATTTATTTAATTCAAAGAAGACTGGCTAGCTTATGGGTGGAGAAGGACACCACCTAACGACGGAGTCGGGAGGATTTGTATGTCACTGCATGTATTGCTGATAACACTCATTTTCAAGAAAAAGAAATCCCATCGTTAACAAAATGTTCACAACCACTTCCTTTTAGCACCGTCATTATATGATAAATTTGGTGTAAACATGGGTGAATGCTAAAGGGGTGAGGGGCATGTTCTTGATTGTCATGGGATTGGTGATCTGTGGCGCTGTCGGTTTGGTAGTTGCTGCAGAAGTGAGTGTAGAATAGAGAGTTAAAAAGGTATCAATCAATTGTGGTTGATGCCTTTCTTGTTTTCCCGCAACACTTACTTGGAAAAACGAAAACCCGGAGCAAATTGCCCGGGTTTTTCGTTTACTTTCCTTTATTCTTTTTCTTTTCTTTTTCGGCACGATAAAACTCATGGAACATTTTCATCAATGCCCTCTTCTCGATCCTGGAAACATAACTTCTCGAGATGCCAAGTTCTTTGGCAATTTCCCGCTGTGTTTTTTCCTTCTTTAAATCAAGCCCAAAGCGGCCAACAATGACCTCTTTTTCACGCTCATCGAGGACATCGATATATTCTTTAACTTTTTCAAGCTCCATATTGAGCTGGATTGTATCAATGACATCTTCTGATTCAGACTTCAGGACATCGATTAGCGAAATTTCATTTCCTTCTTTGTCCTGGCCGATAGGGTCATGTAATGAAACATCCTTTTTAGTTTTCTTCAATGCGCGCAAATGCATAAGAATCTCGTTCTCAATGCAGCGAGCAGCATATGTTGCCAGTTTGGTTCCTTTGCCTTCCGAATAGCTTTCGATTGCCTTGATCAGGCCAATTGTTCCGATAGAAATCAAATCCTCCGAATCCTCGCCGGTGTTTTCGAATTTTTTCACAATATGTGCGACAAGTCTCAGATTGTGCTCAATCAGCATATTTCTTGCGTGTGGGTCGCCATTTGCCATCAACCTTAAGTACTTCCGCTCATCAGCTGCAGATAACGGTTGAGGAAATGCATTGTTTTTAACATACGAAACAAGAAGGATCACTTCTTTAACTAAGTACCCGAGTGCTGTTAGTATGCCCGACATGTTTCCACCCCCGCTTTTTTAGGCTTTCGCCTATAATAAATTCCTATGTCTGAGGGGGAAGGATTGTGTCTGTCCGAATAAATATTTTGTTTTGGAAATTTAATCCAGAATCATATTATGATGACAGAATAGTTAATTCTGTGAACACCTTGTTTTGTCACTATTTAGACTAAGAACGTTCACATGAAAGAAACAGACATAGATATAGGGGTATAGGTATAATTCAAGTGTAAGGTAAATCATTCGAATTAATTAGGAGGAAATAAATTATGGAACAGCAAGCACCATCTTTAGCGGTCATTTTATTATCGGAAGATCTTGAAAAGCTTCATGCAGGAGCACTTGTAGGCTCAGTTGCATCAATGTCAGGCATGACTGTAAATGTATTCGTCACAATGAACGCATTGAAATCTTTCCGCAAAGACAGCTTTGAAACAACTGATTTCATCACTGGAACTATTGGCAAGGAAATGCTAGCTAAGAAGATCCCGTTGTTCGATTCACTTTTACAAGAAGGTAAAGATATGGGAGAACTTAATATTTACGGATGCGCACTAGCGATGGACATCATGGATTGGCAAGAAGAAGACATGATTGATGTATTTGATGGAGTGATCGGGGTAACAAAATTCCTTGGAATGACTCAAGGTGCAACAGTAATTACAATGTAAGCTGCAGAAGCAGGAAAAAGTGATATGGCGTGCAGGCCTTTCAATCTTTTTCCCCTTCATGCAAAATAAAAAATCTTTTCTAATTTTAACACAAAACCTAACTATATAGGAGGAAAAAATCATGAGTGAAGTACAAGTAACTAAATCAATCGATGCTAGAGGAGCATATTGCCCTGGACCGCTAATGGAATTGGTAAAAGGAATCAAGACAGCACAAGTTGGCGATGTTGTAGAAGTTCTTTCTACTGATAAAGGGTCAGCAGTCGATATTCCTGAATGGGTAAACAAAATGGGCCACGAAATTGCCTACCTCGAAAATGAAGGCGATGAATTCAAAATCGCAGTTAAAAAGGTAAAGTAAGTGATTGCTGTTTAAGCAGTAACAGCCTTCATCAAAGAATCCAATAAAGAGGTGTGGACCAAATGACAAAGAAAATCGTCGTTCTTGGAGCCGGCAGCGCGGGTACAATGGTCGCAAACAAGCTTGCCCGCCAGCTTGGGGAAGAAATTAAGAAGCGTGAAGTCGAAATCACTTTGATTTCAAATACAGAAAAACATATTTACCAGCCTGGATACTTATTCATTGCCTTCAATGAGAAGCCATCTGAGCATTTCATCAGAAAGCAGGAATCACTTGTTCATAGACATGTAAACCTTGTTTATGATGATGTTGAAAAAATTGATGTTGAGAAAAAATCAGTCAAAGGGAAAAAACAGTACCAGTATGACTACCTAGTGATCGCAACTGGTTCACATCCTGACTTTGACAGTGTACCTGGCTTAAGAGAAGGAGCGCATAACTTCTATACGCTTGATGGTGCTGAACGCCTGCGTGAGGATCTTGCAGCAATGGAAACAGGCAGAATCCTCATCACGATTGATGTGCCGCACAAGTGTCCGGCCGCTCCGCTTGAACTTGCGCTAATGCTTGATGATTATTACCGCAAGAATGGCAGACGCAAGGATATTGAAATCAAATACGCTTATCCAATCGGCCGTATTCACTCACTAGTACCAGTTGCTGAGTGGGGATTGCCACAGTTCGAGAAGCGCGATATCAAATACGAAACATTCTTCAATCTTGAAGAAGTGGATCCGAAGCGCAAAGTAGCCATCACAATGGATGGTTCGGAACACGAATATGACATGCTTATTACGATCCCAGCCCATACTGGCGCTAAAGCAGTGATGGATTCCGGTATTGGAGATGAGTCCGGCTTCATTCCAACAAACCGTACAACATTGAAGATGATTGGCCAGGATGATGTGTACGTTATTGGTGACGCTACGAACCTTCCAATCAGCAAAGCAGGTTCAACAGCTCACTACCAATCTGAATCACTTGTTGCCAATATCATCAGCAGATTGACTGGTCGCCCGGAAACAGCTGTATACAATGGCAAGGTTGCGTGCTTCCTGGAAAACAGCCTTGAAGATGCTAGCATGATTACATTCGATTACAACAATCCTCCGCAGCCTGCAGAAACTTCTGACCTGCTGCACTGGTTCAAAGCTGTATACAATGAGCTTTACTGGTTAAATGCCAAAGGGATTTTATAGAAGGGGTGGTTGAGATGGCTACAGAGACACCTCAAGCTCAACAAAAAGAACAACATAAACTTGTCGGCTTCACCGATGCAGCCATGAATGCGGTAACTGGTGAAATGGTCTCGACGATTGCCGAAACAGGCGTAAAGATGGTCGAGATGGCCGATGATTTGCTTCAGCCTGAAACGCTTTCTTTATTAAAAGCCCTTCCTGAGGTGGCTGAGAACCTCGAGCGTACATTAATGGAAGTAAAACGCATGGAAGAAACAGGTGTCTTGAAATCCTTGATGCAGCTTGCAGATATGGCAGCTGCCATGAAGGGTGCCATGACTGGACCGATGGTTACGGATATGGCCGAGAAAGCAATCAAAGGCGTAGAACTTGCCGATTCCTTCGTGCAGCTGGGTGCCATTGACCTGGTAGAAGGTATGCTTACTGCGTTCCATAATGCTCAAGAGGAAACAAAGGATAAAGAACCGTTATCATCCATGCAGTTGATGAAGGCTGTCACGCAGAAAGAAACAAGAGAAGGCATGACATTAATGATCTCCTTCCTGCAAAACCTGCCGAGACAATTGAATAAATAAAAGGAGAGGGGAATTCCTCTCCTTTTCTTCATTTATAAAGAATATCATTCTTCATGCCTGTCAGTTTCTCCAGTACTTGATTGATGTCTTCTTCCGATACATTGAATTCCCTCAGGCTAGCAGCAAGGTGATTGGCGATGGCGCCAAAGTGCTCATCATTCAGGTTCATGCCTTTATGCGCGAGCTCCATGCTTCTTCCGGAATATTGGTTTGGTCCGCCCAATGCCCAGCTGATAAACAATGATTGATGCTTGCGCTGTTTTTCCATGTCCGTTTCCTCGAAAAACTTATTGACTGTTTCATCTGCTAGTACCTTTTCGTAAAAAACATCAACTACTTTTGAAATGGCATCTTGTCCACCCAGACGATCGTATAAAGTTTCCATTCTATATTCCTCCTATCTAAGTTAACGTAACTATTATTTCTCTTATCCAAAGGATTATGAATGAAACCTTATAGAGCAAAAACAAGAATTTAATCAATCCATTTATAGCCCACGCCCCAAACAGTAGACAAATAATCGTCTACCGCAAAACCTGATTTACGAAGTTTATCCCTAAGGTTCCTTACATGCGAATCAATCGTTCGGTCTTCTGTATCGACACCGTATCCCCATATGGTTGAAATTAAGTGTTCCCTTGTGAAAACCTTATTAATGTTTTCCAAAAATAGGCTGAGCAAGGCAAACTCCTTAGGCGTGAGAGGAATCAAAATGCCATTATACTGTACATCATAGGAATCCGTGTTAAGTTTCAAGCCATTAAAATTGAGAAGGGGGCTTTTGACAGATTGTCTCCGAAGCACTGCTTCGATTCTAGCAATTAATTCACCCTCATCAAAAGGCTTGGTTATATAGTCATCAGCTCCTATTTTTAAGCCTCTGACAACGTCTGGCTTCTCACTCCTGGCAGTAAGCATGATGACGGGAATATCCCAATGCCTGCGAATTTCACTGCATGTCTCCCAGCCATCCAGCTCGGGCATCATGACATCAAGCAGCACGAGGTCAGCATGGTTATCCTCCAGAAAGCTGATGGCCTCATTTCCGGAAGTTCTTTTAATGCATTTATATCCTGCTGGTGTTAAATAAAGCGCAAGCAAATCAAGCATACGCGTTTCATCATCTACTAACAAAATCGTGGCCATATAAAAACTCCTTGAAAAATATTCTTGAGTTTATCTTACACGAAAAGTTTGGAAAAACCGTGCACTTAAATGAGTTTCACATATTATTTTGCCAATGTTTAAGCTAAGTGTTTTTTTTAAAAGGTTCGCTAAAGCCCAAACCAAAATGGACAGAATCCCATAAAGTAATAATAGGATACAGAAAAGGAGTGTGAAAGTATGCCTTACGGTTATTATCCACCATACGGTGCACCTTATGGAGGTTATCCGGGATATTACGGGGGAAGTGGTGTATGGTTTGCACTGTTCATCATCCTGCTTGTCATCGTCCTGATTTTTGGCGGCTGGTGGTATTTCTACGGATAGATAGAAGGGAAAAAGGTTTATCCTGAACACAGTGATAAACCTTTTTCTTGTCCTTTAAATATTGATTTTATCCGAGCATTAGCTTCTGAGATCTTTTTAGAAATACGTTTGAAAAAATAGAAATTTTAGAAAAATAACATTATAATAATATAATAGAAAAAAAGGGGGAACCAATCAATGTCCAATACATACTCAGAAGTCTGGGACTTAGACGTATTCTTTGAAGGAGGAAGTGCTTCACCTGAATTCGCTGCGCACTTAAAAGCTGCAAGTGAGGAAATCACACAATTTAGAAAGGAAGTTGAAGGATGGCAGCCGGCTGACCAGGCAAGCGAAGCTGGCAGGTTGGCGAGTCTTGTTGAAATGTTTGATGGAGCAGCAAGGAAGGTCAGGCAGGCAGGGGCTTTTGTAAGCTGTTTGCATGCACAGAATACTGGTGATAAGAAAGCCGGACAATTAAAATCAAATGTTACAGAACTAAGTGCAGCATTGCAAACAGCGCTGACGATCTTTGACCAGAAGTTATCAAGCTTCTCAGAAAATGTTTGGGAGGAGCTTGTCCAGGAAGGGCTATTGAATGAGCTGCGTTTTGTACTGACAGAGCGCCGTGAGCGGGCTGCCGAAAAGCTTTCCGAAAAAGAGGAATCAGCAATCAATGCTTTGAGTGTAGACGGCTATCATGGCTGGGGCCAGATGTATGACCTTCTTGTTGGGAATACGAAAATCAATTATAAAGAGGAAAGTTTATCTGTCGGCCAGGCAGCCAATAAGCTCTCGGATGCTGACCGCTCTGTCCGTAAGGAAATTTTTGCTCAATGGGAAAAAGCATGGGGAGAGAAAGAGGATTTCTACGCAAAGACACTAAACCACCTTGCAGGCTTTAGATTGAATGTCTATAAGCTCCGAGGCTGGGAAGATGTATTGAAAGAGCCGCTTGATATAAATAGGATGAAAAAAGAAACTCTTGATGCCATGTGGGAAGTCATCTCCGACAATAAGGAGCCATTTGTTCAGTTCCTGAATCGGAAGGCGAAGCTGCTTGGAGTTGAAAAGCTGAGCTGGTACGATTTAGATGCGCCAATTGGAAGTGCGGAATCTAAAATGTCCTATCAGGAAGGGGCAGATTTCATCGTCGATAATTTCGAGCAATTTGGCAAGGATATGGCGGAGTTTGCAAAAATGGCATTTGAAAATAAATGGATCGAGGCGGAAGATCGCCCTGGAAAAGCTCCTGGAGGATTCCATACTTTCTTTCCGGAGAGCAGCCAATCACGAATATTTATGACCTACTCAGGCACACCATCCAATGTCTCCACACTGGCTCACGAGCTTGGACATGGATTCCACACGTATGCCATGAGAGATTTACACTTGCTAAATCGTAATTATGCGATGAACGTTGCTGAAACAGCATCTACTTTCGCTGAAATGATCGTTTCTGATGCTTCTGTAAAGAATGCGAAATCGAAAGAAGAGAAGCTCAGTCTGTTAGAGGATAAAATTCAGCGGTCGGTCGCGCTATTGATGAATATACATTCCAGGTTCCTGTTTGAGACGAAATTCTATGAAGAGCGCAAGCAGGGAGTTGTCAACGCTGAAAGACTGGGTGAATTGATGGAAAATGCACAAAACGAAGCATACGGAGGAGCACTAGAGGAATATCATCCGTTATTCTGGGCTTCAAAGCTGCACTTCTTTATTACTGGAGTGCCGTTTTATAACTTCCCATATACATTTGGTTACTTATTCTCCCTTGGCATTTATGCAATGGCCCAGGAAGAAGGCAAGGGATATGAAGAGAAATATATTGCCCTGTTAAAGGACTCTGCTTCTATGACAGTCGAGGAGTTAGCTCAAAAACACCTGAAAGTCGACCTTACGAAAAAGGATTTCTGGGAAAAAGCAGTCCGCATGTGTGTGGAGGATGTCGAAGAATTTATGGCATTGACAGAGTAGTTACTGCTGTTTTCCAGGGTAGGGAAAACTAGCGTAAAGGATCCTTTTTGCCGTTGAAGTGTGTGGAGGACCAGACAAAGGCAAGCCTGGAGAAACAAATGTACATGAGAAAACCCAGCCATTCGGGCTGGGTTTTTATACTTTTTTCAGTTTGAATGGACTGACCATCAGCAGGCTAAGAGTCATCATAATGAACAGGAATGTCTGAGGCGGTACGTGCGGAATGGCCAGGAAGCTTAGCGTTGCCAGCACTCCTGCTGCTGTGATTGGCAAACCTGTGAAATACCCGCTATTCTCGGTTATATTGAATCGTGCAAGGCGGAAGGCGCCGCAGCCTATGTAAAAAACGATGAAGAAGGCTCCGGGAGCACCGAAATCGGATAAAATTCCCTGATAGATTAATAATGCAGGTGCAACTCCAAATGATATAATATCACTCATGGAATCCAGCTGCTTTCCAAGTTCTGATTCAATATTGAGTTTTCTGGCTACCATGCCGTCAAATCGGTCAGCAAGGGCGGCAATGAAAATCAATAAGAGGCTTAAGTTCAGATTGCCGTGAATGGCCACGATAATCGCGAATCCACCTAAAGAAAGATTCGCCAATGTCAAAAGGTTAGCTGTCTGGGATTTTACTTTCTTGACTGTTGAGTCGAGTACATCATGCAGAAACATATATTTTCACTCCTCATAATCGGAAAAGGGAACTAGCACATTGGGTTATTATATAATAATATATAATTCTAAGCTGATTATTCTATTTCGTAAAGATTTCTTTTTGATACTTTTCGAAATCTTTTATTTATTTGGCTCTGTTAAATATAAATGTGGTTTTACACCCTGTTGATTGTAGTGGAGGTGCGAAGACTCCTCCGAAAATGCTAACGCATTCCCATCGTGCTTGAGCAGGTTCGAGGAAGCTAATCAATGTCCTGCGGGATGAGCAAGTCATCGGGAGACCCCGCAGGCGCTTGAAGCGCCGAAGAGGGTCCCGGACTGCAAGGAAGAATTTGATCTTTGAAAAAGCCGGCAGTAGGGCTTTTTCATAATTCTTCCCCGAGGAAAGCGAAGCGCCTGGAACGAACATCTACAGCCAAATTTAACAGAGCCTATAAATAAGAAAAACCCGCCGGACATAATCCGACAGGCTTACTTTTGGAATTATGACTGCTTCTTGTTGCGCTTCATCATCCGGTTCGCCAGATAGAAGCCCACTGTCAATGAAAAGGCATCGACGACAATCAGCAGGAAGGAATCTGTGTATCCTTTATAAACGGAAGCCGCAATCAACGCGACCGTCAATACAAGCGCAAGGATGTGGTTATAGGCAACCCTGGTGAAAAA
>NZ_JBIQOE010000143.1:0-13352 GCF_047739415.1 Mesobacillus sp.
ATATTTATCATCCACATATACTTTACCATCAAAAATACCTTCTAAAACAGAATAAGAAAATGTATGATCTAATGGATCTTTTTCTAACATGCGCATAGCTAAGTCATAGCTTTTATTACTTAATAAAATTATAAAACTCAGTCCTTTTTTGTTTATTAACTATATTGTCAATTGTAAAGAAAAGATTAAAAAAAGATGGCACAAAAGGAAAAATGGCGTGGACAATATCACGCCATTTGCTGTCTTATGCACCTTAATATGGAAGGGTTTATTTGGAGCTGGTTGTTTTTTGGTTAGCTTAGTAAAGCTCGGTCACTTGCCATTTTTGTGCCGCGGATTCGTTGGAATTCATTGAGCAAGTCTTCGATTGTCAGCTTTGCTTTTTGTTCTTCATTGACTTCGAGGATGACCTGGCCTTTGTCCATCATGATCAGCCTGTTGCCGAGGTCGAGTGCCTGCTGCATGTTGTGTGTGACCATCAGTGTAGTGAGATGGTATTTGTCAACGATTTCTTTTGTTAAATTGGTAATCAACTCGGCACGTGCAGGATCGAGTGCAGCGGTATGCTCATCCAATAATAGGATGGATGGTTCAGTGAATGTCGCCATCAGCAGGGATAGTGCCTGCCGTTCTCCTCCTGATAACAATCCAACCTTCGCATTCAGGCGATTTTCGAGTCCGAGGTGCAATGACTCAAGTACTTCCTGGAAAAGCTCACGACGTTTCTTCGTGACACCCAGGCGAAGCGAGCGGCGCTTGTTCCTTGAATAGGCAATCGCAAGGTTTTCTTCAATGGTCATACTAGGAGCGGTGCCAGCCATCGGATCCTGGAATACACGGCCGATCATTTTTGAACGGTTGTACTCGGTCATGTAGGTTACATCCTTACCGTCCAGTTCCACCTGTCCATGGTCTGGAATCATTACACCGGATATAATGTTCATTAAAGTTGACTTACCGGCACCGTTACTGCCTATGACTGTGACAAAGTCTCCCTTATCGAGTGTGAGATTAATATTATCCAGGGCAATTTTTTCATCTGGAGTACCCTCATTGAAGACTCTATGAATCTGATTTAAGTGCAGCACCAGCCTCACCCTTTCCTTCAGAAGGAACAGCTGCCATCTGCATGTTTTCAAGCTGTCTTTTCACCTTCCGTTTTTTCTCTTTGTAGCTATCTATCATTTTCGGCGCAGTCAGTGCCAATATTACGATAATCGCTGTGATCAGCTTCATGTCGCCTGGTTCGAGGAACTCTACCCTAAGTGCCAGTGTGACAACAATTCGATAGATGATCGAACCGCCAATTACAGCAAGTGTGGTTCTGGCAATTGACTTTGTACCAAACAGCGCTTCCCCGATAATAACGGAAGCAAGACCAATAATAATCATCCCGATTCCCATGCCGACATCAGCGAAACCACCTTGCTGGGCGATCAATGCACCAGAGAAAGCTACCATCGCATTCGATAGTCCCAAACCCAGGATAATCATCAGATTCGTGTTGGAAGAGAAACTGCGGATCATTCTTTTGTTATCACCGGTTGCCCGGATTGCAAGTCCGAGTTCGGTCTTAAGGAACGCATCAGTAAGGAATTTGATTGCCAGCGTCACGAAAATCATGAACAGGAGGATTCCCCAAGTTCGCGGAAGGCTATCCCCCAGTCCTACGGCTGTCAAAATGCCGTTTAGGAATGCGTCGATACCTGTTTTTTCGAAAAAGTCCCTTACAGCGGTCATTGCAGTATCGGTATTCAACAGCGGCACATTCGATTTGCCCATGATTCTTAAATTTATAGAATATAAGGCAATCATCATCAGGATACCCGATAAAAGAGCATTAACCTTGCCGACTGTGTGGATCACACCCGTCAGACAGCCAGCGATGAAGCCGGCAACGAGTGCCGTCATTGTCGCTGCGAATGGATTAGCGCCATTCACAATCATGATCGCGGCAACAGCAGCTCCGGTTACAAAGCTGCCGTCGACCGTTAAATCCGGAAAGTCGAGTACCCGAAAGGATAAGTATACGCCCAGAGCCATGATCGCATAAATAATGCCTGACTCAAATGCTCCAAATATTGAAGTAAACAAGTTGAATCATCCTTTCTCTTATTCTTCGTAAAACTCTGCGTCCTCTCCCCATTCTTCCTTGACCTCAACGCCCTGTTCCTCAGCAGCCTTTTTGTTGATTGTCAGTGTCAATGATTTAGGAAGTTCTACCGGGATTTCAGAAGCTTTCTTGTTGCCTGATAAAATTTCTGCAGCCATCAAGCCTGACTGGTAACCAATGTCGTAATAATTGAATCCGCTGGCTGCAACTGCCCCGCGCTTCATTGAATCAAGCTCACCTACAAACAATGGGATCTTTTTGCCATTGGCTACAGAAATCACAGATTCAAGTGCAGAAACGACCGTATTATCGGTAGGAACATAGATGGCATCAACGCGTCCCACGAGGGATTCGGCTGCCTGTTTTACTTCAGCTGAAGTGGAGATAGATGCTTCTACCACCTTAGCTCCATTCGCTTCCGCAAGCTTCTTCACTTCCTTCAGCTGGACCTCTGAGTTCTGTTCACCAGCGTTGTAAATTACCCCAATCTTTTTTGCACCAACTTCATTCGTCATAAAGTCAATTGTCTTTTTAGTAGCATCCGGATGGTTATCAGTAGTACCTGTGATATTGTCGCCAGGCTTATCGAATGCTTCAACAAGTCCTGCTCCGACAGGGTCTGTCACCGAAGTGAAGATGATTGGAATGTCCTTTGTTGCATTAAGTGCTGCAACAGCGCTCGGTGTAGCGTTAGCGAAAATAAGGTCGACCTTGTCACCTACAAAATTGTTCGCGATACTTGCCGTGTTATTCATGTCAGCCTGTGCGTTCTGGAAGTCATATTTTACATTGTCTCCCTCTTTGAACCCTTTGTCCTCAAGAGCTTTCTTGAAGCCTTCAGTTGCGGCATCAAGGGATGGATGCTCCGCGAATTGGGTCAAGCCAATCTTATATTGCTTTTTGTCAGATGAACCGTTTGATGCTTCATTTCCTCCGCATCCTGCCAATAGCAATGCACTGGCCAGAACAAGAGAAATAGCTTTTACTGATTTTTTCATAAAAATCCCCCTTGATTATTTATAAACCGGCAGTAAAACTATGTAGATTTAACTAGCAAGCAGCCGGAACGCAACAATTTCAACTGTATTCTCTCTTGTTGTGTAAAAAGTTCCAGAACTTTTGAAACCGATTCCAAAAAGTATGATATTCACTATAGACACCGTAAATATAACGTTATATTAACACCAGCCTTAATTTAATGTCAATAAAATTCCGAAAATTTAGTATGTTATGATTTCTATTTATTAAACCATCACTTTAGAAAACTATCAAGATGTTTTTTAAAAATAATAAAACTTTTTCGCTTTTATGCACGAAAGCGACTGTAAAACTCAGTATTTATAAGCTCCTACTGTTTTTTTCGTTTAAAAAATCCTGGAATTTAAACAAAACAAAAAAACAATAATATAAAAAAGCATGCTCCTTTTTGAAGCATGCTTCGAAAAATTTATAATAAAAGTGTTGCTATTCTCAGGCGTTCTTTCGCTTCTTTTACCATGCGATCCAGTAATTCCTGGACGGTTGGGATATCAGAAACCAGTCCGGACACCTGGCCTCCATTCATAAATCCGTTTTCTTCGCTTCCTTCGAGCGCACCTTTTTTATGTATTTCCTCAGTCGTCAGTTCTGTGAACTCTTCTACGGTAATTCCCTGCTTCTCAGCCTCCAGCAGTTTAGCAGCATATGATGTATTCAGCAGCCTGCGGATTCTTCCGACAGACCTGCCGACTATGACTGTCTCATGGTCGCTTGCCCGCAAAAGCTTTTGCTTATAGTTTTCATGGAACGGTGCTTCCTTTGTGGCGATGAACCTCGTTCCCATCTGTACACCGCTTGCTCCTAGTGCAAGCATGGCTGCAAGGCCCTTACCGTCCCCAATTCCTCCTGCCGCAACAACCGGAATGTTTACCTGAGCGACAATCTGAGGAATCAGCGCCAATGTCGTCGTTTCCAGGCTCGAGTTAATCCCCGCAGCTTCATATCCCTCAGCCACTAAGATATCAGCCCCAGCTGCTTCCGCTTTTTTTGCTTGCTTTACTGAGGCGACAACAGTAATAACCTTAATACCCGCTTCTTTTAGCTTTGGAATAAAAGGTGCAGGATTCCCCGCTGATAGTGTTACTACTTGAACCTTATGTTTGACTGCCAGGCGCAGGATTTCCACGACATTTGGCGACACACTTAAGGCCACATTCACAGAAAAAGGCTTTGATGTCCTCGATTTTGTTTCAAGAATAATTTGCTCTACTTCTTCAGCATGCATCGTTCCGGCACCGATTGTGCCCAGTCCGCCTGCTCCTGAAACAGCCGCTGTTAAAATCGCATTGCTGATGTTACCCATTCCACCCTGGATGATTGGATATTTTATGCCCAGAACAGAAGTAATTCCATTCACAAAAATTCCCCCTTCGTTAAATTAATGTTATACTAGTTCTAAAATTATGACAATTGAAAAGGGGGATTTTTCATTGATTCTAAGTTATTCAGATAAAAAACCGGTAGTTGATGAAACAGTTTTCCAGGCACCGGGGAGCTACATCATTGGTGACGTCAAAATCGGCAAAAATTCCAGCGTGTGGTTCAATGCAGTTTTACGTGGGGATGAAGATACGATAACCATAGGAGAAAGCTGCAGCATACAGGATAACGTCACATGCCATCTGTATGAGGGCTCGCCGCTTGTCATTGAAGATGAAGTCACTGTCGGCCACAATGCGATCCTCCATGGATGCACTATTAAGAAAAGATGCATTATCGGTATGGGCTCAACAATCCTTGATGGAGCCGAAATCGGTGAAGAATGCATCATTGGGGCCAATACATTGATTCCTGCGGGTAAAAAAATACCACCGCGCTCGCTTGTAGTCGGAGCACCGGGTAAAGTCGTAAGGGAAATCGGCGAAAAGGATCTGGAGTTGATCCAATTATCGATCGATACATATGTTCAAAAGGGAAAGGAATACCGGGAAACTTTGAAAGACATTAAATAATTGGTAAGAGCCTGGCAGATGCCAGGCTCTTTGTTATTTTTAGAGGCTAGACTGTTATACCCATTTGACTATGTCATCCAATGGTCTTCTTGTCTTTGGATTCGGTTCTTTTACACGATAGCCGAACGCGCACATGACTGAAATTCCGAAATGGCCATCGTCCAGCAATCCTTCATCTGCGAGGAGTTTATTCATTTTTTCAAAATTGAAGCCTTCAATCGGACATGAATCAATTCCGATTTGTGCTGCCGCCGTCATCATATTCGCCAAAACGATATACGTCTGCTTGCATGCCCAATCAAATAGCGGGCGATCACCGTCAAGCAAATTAAAATCAGACTTTTGGAATTCCTCGATTCGCTTGAGGTAATTCGCCATGAATTCCTCAGGCATTTTCTTCTTATTTCTAAAATGGTCCTGCAGATATTCAGAGTCGTATTTTGTATCAACTTTTGTTCTCGCAAGCAGAATCACAAAATGGCTTGCTTCTGGAAGCTTGCCAAACGCTCCCCAGGCGGTATTCTTAACTTTCTCGCGAAGCTCTTCACTCTGAACAACAAGAAAGCGCCAAGGTTCAAAGCCAAAAGAACTTGGTGATAACTGGCCGGTTTCCAGGATAAAACGGAAGTCTTCCTCTGGAATCTTTTTGTTCGGGTCAAATTCCTTTGTGGCATGCCTAAAATGGAAAGCGTCAAGAATCTCCTGCTTCAAAGTCTCTTTGTCACGCATATGTATCTCTCCTTCCAAGTTTTGTTTTTTTAAACTTATCATATTTCTTTTAAAATTGCCTACAAAAAAGGATAAGCCTCAACCACTCTGCCTTTTCTCCCTTTAGTCGTTTCAGCCTGTGATAGTGAATTCAGGATTGCTTCCTCGGTTGCTTCTGCTGCTGCAGTAAAAAGCTCGTTCATCAACGGATGGTCATCCCTGACCCGGCTGCTAGATTGAATGATTTCGTCTGAAAAATGCCTTGTTTGATTGGCAGATGAAAAAGCAATCACAATATCTCCGCTTCCATGGCTGAAATGACTGCCAGTTCGGCCCAGGCCAATTCCACACCTCTTTGCCAGGCGCAAAAGCTGGCGGTCACTTAACGGGGCATTTGTTGCAAGGACAATGATGATGGAACCATCTGCCGTCTCAGATAATCCTGACTTTATTGTTTCAATTCCATATTTCCCTGCCATGAACTCTTCTTTTTTACCGAAATTACTGAGCACCAGACAGCCAATTGTATAAGGAACATCAGCTTTTATCATTCTTGATGCTGTTCCAATGCCGCCTTTATGACCAAAGCAAACCATTCCTTTGCCCGCTCCAACTGCGCCTTCTTCTGCTTGCATGGTGGAAGCTTTTTTAATCGCTTGTATTGCATGTTCAGGTTTGACTGGGAAATGGCGAATTGAGTTTAAATAGCTGTCATTGCATTCACCGACGACTATATTAATAGTACCCGTCATCTCACCAATCTCTTCATTTTCAGCAAGCATATACTCCAGCGTCCCCTGAGTGACAGCGGGTACAGCAAATGTATTTGTCAACATAATGGGAGCCTCGATCGTTCCAAGTTCATTCACCTGGACGAGGCCAGTCGTTTTTCCAAAACCGTTAAAGACGTAGCTAGCACCAGTAACTTTCTCCTTGAACAAGTTTCCGTCATGTGGCAGGATGGCCGTAACACCAGTACATGCATACTCTTCACCTTTGTCATCCAGTGGCAAATCCACTGTTACATGGCCAACCTTTACACCAGGCACATCGGTTATACAGTTATTTGTTCCCGGGGACATCCTGCCAACCACGATCCCTCTATCTCGTATCTTCATGTTAATCCTCCTTGGAAACTTTATTTTGATGAAAGCAATCTTACCCTGCCTAACCAATGGTGGCTGGCTTTTGACAGCTTTTCCCCTTCTGCCTCTAAACCTGTCCGAACACCGGGCTACTTCTGACAGCTTTTCCTCTTTTGACTGCAAACCTGTCCGAACATCGAGCTACTTCTGACAGCTTTTCCTCTTTTTCCTTCAAACCTGTCCGAACATGGCGCTACTTCTGACAGCTTTTCCTCTTTTTCCTTCAAACCTGTCCGAACATGGCGCTACTTCTGACAGCTTTTCCTCTCTTTCCTTCAAACCTGTCCGAACATCGAGCTACTTCTGACAGCTTTTCCTCTTTTGACTGCAAACCTGTCCGAACATGGCGCTACTTCTGACAGCTTTTCCTCTCTTTCCTTCAAACCTGTCCGAACATCGAGCTACTTCGGACAGCTTTTCCTCTTCCCGCTACAAACCTGTCCAAACTTTGACCTGCTTCAGACAGCTTTTCCTCTTCCCGCTGCAAACCTGTCCGAACCTGAAATGCGACTTTGGATAGCTTAACCATTTTGACAATGATTGAAGAAAGCCACCCAAGGCTATGCAAGGATGGCTTGATACTATTCTAAAATGTACGGGTGGTCCATTACGTTATAGTCCACGTCTTTATGCTTGATTTCATTGCCTTCTTTGAAGACGGACTCAAAGAATCGGGATGCTGGTTCTGCTAGTTCTTTGTAGTACTCGCTGAATAATGCGGCGGCGTGGCTTCCCAGCCATTTTTCAGGCAAAAGTTCTTCAGGCAGGCCTGGGTCAAAGAAGAGGAACTTCCTGTATTCATGCACCAGCTTCGTGCGCTCAACGAAGCATTCGGCGTCAGACATGCTGCCCTTCTGGATTTTGTTTTTATCGATGATATATTTCTGGCTGTACTCACTGATGAATTCCTGATACTTCGCGTTGATTTCCTGCAGGTCCCAGCTTTTTTCAACGAGGCGCTGATTTTCATGCGGACCTTTGTATTCGGCAACAAAGAAATCGACATATTCTTCGATTTCATATTTCTCGATCAGATCCCTTACCTGTCTCTCGAGATTATTGGCTGAAATCCAGAAGCTGTTCGACATTGAACCAAAGCCGCTCCAGATCAGTTCCTTTCGCAGCTCATCACGGACATTGCGGATTTCTTCGGGAATCGTATACATCAAGATTCTCCACTTGCCGTCCCAGTCTTCGGGCTTCAATTTAAAAATACGCTTTCCCGCCTCGTCAATCCTTTTCTGACCGCGTGGCGTGAGAGAATAGTAGCTCTTGTTGCCGATCTTCTCAGCCTGGACCCAGCCCTGCTTGTTCATGCGTGAAATCGCCGCTCTCACTGACTGGTCATTGTGGCCAAATTCATTCAGCAGCCGGATCAGGCTGCCAATCCAAATCTTGCTCCCATAATGGGAGATATAGTCACCGTATAAGGTAAAAATCATTGATCTTGTATTCAAGCTTATGTCATCCTCATCCGTTTTTGTTGTACGAAATAAAACCGTTATAGAATATTTTACAGTATTATCATTATTTTGCAAAAATAATTTGCTTAAAAGGCAAAAAACCATAGGGATTTCTCCCTATGGATACTATTGGGCTGTAAATACAGGCTTGCGTTTTTCACTGAAGGCATTCAGCGCTTCCACACGATCCTTTGTTGGAATCGTTACTTCATAAGCTTTGGACTCTATTGCCAGACCAGTCTGCAAGTCAGTGCTGCTGCCATGCTGGATGGCATACTTCGCCTGTCTTACGGCAATCGGCGCATTCTGGAGGATTTCCTCGGCAAGCTCCTTGCAGGCATTCATGACTTCTTCTTTTGACTTAACGGCTGTAAGGATCCCAAGCTCAAAAGCATTCTCAGCGGTGATTTTTCTTGCTGTAAAAATCAATTCCTTCGCCTTCATTTCACCAACCAGCCTTGATAGACGCTGTGTTCCTCCTGCACCTGGAATGATGCCCCAGCTCACCTCTGTCATTCCCATTAATGCGGTGTCGGCTGCAATCTTAAAGTCACAGGCAAGCATCAATTCAAACCCGCCGCCAAAGGCAAAACCGTTTACAGCGGCAATCGTTGGCTGCGGCAGTTCGGCAATCCCACTGAAAACATCGCGAATCTTTTTCACATTGCGGCGCACTTCTTCCTCAGTAAGATGCTTCCTTTCTTTCAAGTCCGCACCTGCACTGAAGGATTTCTCCCCTGCTCCGGTAAAAATGACGGCTCTCACGTCTGAATCTGTATGCAACTTGTCAACAAGCTCCCCAAGCTCCTGAAGTGTTTCATAATTGAAGCAGTTCAATGACTCCGGACGGTCAATCGTCACATATGCGATATGCTGCTCTTTCTGAAATTTGATATTGTTCATTTATCTCTCTCCTATATTCTCGATAATCGTGGCGATTCCCTGGCCGACACCTACACACATAGTCGCAAGTCCATACTTGGAATCCCGCTTTTTCATTTCATATAAAAGGGTTGTTAAAATCCTCGCGCCGCTAGCCCCTAGCGGGTGTCCAAATGCGATAGCTCCGCCATTGACATTCACCTTTGCCTGATCCAGCCCGAGCTCTTGGATGCAACCTAGTGATTGGGCTGCGAAAGCCTCGTTCAATTCAATCAAGTCCATGTCATCAACAGAGAGGTTAGAACGCTTCAGAGCTTTTTGAACTGCATATACAGGCCCCATACCCATGATGGACGGTTCCAGTCCCGCTGTTGCCGACACAATATATTTCGCCAGCGGCTTCAAGCCAAGCTCCTCGGCTTTTTCACGACTCATCAATAACAATGCCGATGCACCATCATTCACACCTGATGCATTACCCGCAGTAACGGTGCCATCCTTAAATAAGGGCTTGAGTTTTGCCAGCTTTTCGACTGTAGTACCTGGCCGAGGATGTTCGTCACGGTCAATTACAGACTTGTTTCCCTTTTTATCTTCATAAACAACTGGAACGATTTCATTTTCAAAGCGCCCTGCCTCGACCGCTTTTTGAGCGCGAAGCTGGCTTTCCGCAGCGAATTCGTCCTGAGCTTCCCGGGAGATGCCATACTTTTTCGCCACGTTCTCTGCCGTCTCTGGCATACTGTCCGTTCCGTACATTTCCTTCAGTTTGCTGTTCACAAAACGCCAGCCAATGGTTGTATCGAACATTTCCATATTGCCTCGCGGAAATTCAGCGTTAGGCTTTGCCATCACGAATGGCGCCCTTGTCATACTCTCAGTTCCGCCAGCAATGAAAATGTCGCCTTCCCCTGCTAAAATTGCCCTCGCTGCATAATTGACAGCATCGAGCCCGGATCCGCACAAACGGTTGATTGTTGTTCCGGAAACCTCGACAGGCAGTCCAGCCAGCAGTCCTGACATCCTTGCGACGTTTCGGTTATCTTCGCCTGCCTGGTTGGCATTGCCCAAAACTACTTCTTCAATTTCAGCCGCAGGTACGTCTGGATTGCGCTCAACCAATGCCTTGATGACAACAGCACCTAAATCATCCGGGCGGATGTGGCGAAGGCTGCCATTGTATCTACCAATCGGTGTCCTTACTGCATCGACAATTACAACTTCTTTCATTGCCATCCCCCTTTATTTAGTGGTAACTGACTCTCTATAATCGTACACACCTCGTCCGGTCTTCCTGCCGAGGCGGCCTGCTTTTACATATTGTTCAAGTAATGGAGCAGGACGGTATTTTTCACCAAGCTTCTCATGCAGGTACTTCAAGTTATTCAAACGAGTATCCAGACCAACAAGGTCACCCAGCTCGAATGGGCCCATCGGATAATTCAGACCCAGCTTGATCGCTTTATCGATTTCTTCCGCTGTCCCTACGCCTTCCTGCAGCATATAAAATGCCTCATTCCCGACAAGGGCGCTGATCCGGCTGGTGACAAAACCGGGGAATTCGTTGACGATGACGGTTTCCTTGCCCATCTGGACCGCCGCCTTCTGGGTCGCTTCAGCTGTTTCATCGCTTGTTTCCAGGCCGCGGATGATCTCAACGAGCGGCATTTTGTGGACAGGATTGAAGAAGTGCATGGCGATGACCTTCTCAGGACGTTTTGTAAAAGAGGCGATTTCAGTAGGGCTCATTGTTGAAGTATTGGACGCAAACAGGCAATGTTCAGGTGCATGCTGGTCAATTACTTCAAAAATCGTTTTCTTGATATCTATTTTTTCCGGAACCGCTTCGATAACAAGATCAGCATCCTTCACATTATCAGCGAGGAAATTTGAGTAATTGAGTCTTGATTTCGCCGATTCTGCGTCCTCTAGCATGATTTTTCCCCTGGCGATTCCTTTTTCAAAAATATTGTTGATTTCTTGTTCGGCATTGCGGAGTTGTTTTTCTTCAACATCAATCAGTACAGTATCAAAACCGCCCAGGCAGCTGACGTAGGCAATCCCTCTGCCCATGACGCCTGAACCGATTACGACGAGTTTCTTCATTATATATTCCTCCTTTTAAAAAAACTGAAAGGCGAGCACCCGAATCGAGGAGTGCTCGCCTCTTTTTTATACGTTAAACGGGTTTAGCGGGCGGCTGCCGTAGTAAGAGACGATACTCTTAGTTTCAGTATATAAGTCTAGTGTTTCGATACAGAGTTCGCGTCCGAAACCGGATTGCTTGTAGCCGCCGAATGGCGTACCTGGGAATGCGGAGAATGGGCAGTTGACCATGACGATTCCTGCCTGGATCTGCTTAGAAACCCTGGTCGCGCGGCCGTAATCCTTTGTCCAGATGGCAGATCCTAATCCATATTCACTGTCATTCGCGAGTTTGACCGCTTCTTTTTCATCCTTGAACTTCATGACCACGACAACTGGTCCGAAGATTTCTTCTTTTACAGCTTTCATGCTGTGGTCTGTTTCAGCAATGATTGTCGGCTCATACCAGTAGCCATTTTCATAGCCTTCCAGGTTAGCAGCCTTTCCGCCTGTTAAAACTCGTGCTCCGTCCTCAACAGCGGACTTTACATAACCGTCGATTACGTTCATTTGGTCCTGGCTGATGACAGCACCGACATGTGTTTCTTTATCAAATGGGTTACCAAGCTTAAGCTGTTTTGTTTTCGCAACGAATTTCTCCATGAACTCATCATATACATCCTCATGGACATACAAACGAGAACGCGCTTCGCATGATTGACCTGTATTGTAGAAGATCCCGAATAGAGAGCCCGCTACTGCAGCATCAACATCCGCATCTTCAAAAACGATACTAGGTGACTTTCCTCCAAGCTCAAGTGTCACACGCTTTAGAGTCTGCGAAGCTCTTGCCATGATATCCTTGCCAATCGGAGTTGAGCCTGTGAACGCAACTTTGTCTACTTTTTCATGTTCAACAAGGTAGTTTCCGACTACAGATCCTGACCCAGGAATGACGTTGACAACTCCTTCTGGAACGCCTGCTTCAATACAGATCTCACCAAGTACAATAGCAGTCAATGGTGTTAATGAAGCTGGTTTTACAATAACGGAGCACCCGACAGCGATAGCCGGAGCGATCTTCCATGCTGCCATCATCATCGGATAGTTCCAAGGAATGATTTGGGCACATACGCCAACAGGCTCTTTTTCAGTGATATTCTGGAATGCACCAGGCATGCTGTTCACGGCACCGCGGTGGCTGACAATCGCACCTGCATAAAACTCGAAATCCTCGATTGCCTGCATCACCTGTCCCTGGGCTGCAGCCAGTGATTTACCTGTATCAAGAATCTCCAACTCTACCAGTTCATTGAAACGGGAGCGCATGATCGAAGCGATTTTATTCAGTGTGCGTGAGCGCTTATTCACAGGGAAATGACGCCACTTCCCGAAATCGAACGCGTTTCTTGCCGCCTGTACCGCAAGTTCTGCGTCTTCTTTGGAAGCCTTCGCTACAGTTGCTACTTCCTCCCCTGTCGCTGGATTGTAGACTCTGTACGTTTCACCATTGACACTGTCCTGGCGAACTCCATTGATGATTAGCTGATATGTCTCGCGTTTTACTGCCATTGCTTCGAATTTTTGCTCTTTAACTGTTGTCACGCGTAACATCTCCTTTTATTAGATTGATTGTTCCGATTTATTCACCCTTGAAAACTGGCTTTCTTTTTTCCATGAACGCCTTGACGCCTTCCTTATGGTCAGCCGTCTGGCCGGCAATCCGCTGGCTCTGTGCATCTCTCTCCAAATAGTCTTCGAGATTTGAATCCGAGCTTGCTTTCAGGTTCCTTTTGATCAGCCCGATTGCCTTTGTTGGCATATTCGCAAGCCTTTCTGCAAAAGCTGCAACACTATCATTCCAGTTATCCAATGAGTACACTTCAGTAACAAGACCAAGATCCTTCGCTTTTTCTGCCGGTATTTTTTCTCCAAACACAGCAAGCTCCATCGCTTTCGCGTGTCC
>NZ_JBIQOE010000144.1:0-9428 GCF_047739415.1 Mesobacillus sp.
CGAGGAAATTGCCGGCCTACAGCATGTCGAGCTGATCGAAGGCGATATATCCGTTACGGAAATGCAGCGTATTTATGCGGCACACTCCGACCTTTTTAAAGGAGCAATCGAAGAGAATGAATCCGTGTATGGACCAGAAAACCAGCCTGGACACCCGGTCCATACATTCGAAATGGAAAACCGTGAGATTGAGCAGCTTTTACAAAACAGACTTCGCGCTCACCTTGAACAATTTGCAATAGAAGACAGTGCTGAAAATATCAATCTGCTGCTGGAGGATTGCAACCTTCTCTATGACATTGATAAGCACTACAGCCGCAAGGAAAACTTGATCTTCCCTTACCTTGAAAAGTACGGAATCTACGGCCCGACAACGAATATGTGGCGTATCGATGATTTTATCCGCGACGGAATCAAGCTGGCTAAGAAAAAACTGGCCAATTATGATGGCGATAAAAATGGTGTAATTGAAGAGGTCCAGTTTGTCCTTAGGGAAGTAAGCGAAATGATTTACAGGGAGGAAAACATCCTTTTCCCGATGGCATTGCAGAATTTTACGGAAGATGAATGGGTAAAAATCGCTCATGAAAGCGACGAGATCGGCTACTGTCTGACGGCACCCACCCAGGAATGGAAACCTGCCCGGAAACCCCTTGACGCTGATGCGATTTCGGAAGGCTATATCAAAATGGAGACGGGAATCCTGTCATTGAAGCAGCTTGAGCTGCTGCTGAACCATTTGCCGGTTGATATTACCTTCATTGATCAGGATGATGTCGTTCGCTATTTTTCACATGGTAAAGAACGAATTTTTGCGAGAACAAAAGCAGTCATCGGCCGCACTGTTCAGAATTGCCATCCGCCGAGAAGCGTCCATGTTGTTGAGGATTTGCTGCGCGACTTCAAAGCTGGCAAAAAAGACACCGAAGACTTCTGGATCAAGGTCCGCGACAAATTTGTCTACATCCGTTACTTCGCGGTTCGGGATGAAGACAATCAATATATCGGAACCCTCGAATTCACACAGAACATCAACCCGATTCAAGCGCTTGAAGGAGAAAAACGGATATTGTCTTAAACCGGCACTAGGCAACAGCCCACCACAGCTGTTGCCTATTTTTATGCCAAAAATACGACCACAGCAGTAGTAGACATTAAGGCTGTGGCACATTATGAAACTATTTTTCAACCACTATAATGAGAAACGATTAATAGATTGGAGGAATCAACTTGAGAAAGATAGGACCTAAGGGTTTAAGATGGTTGAAAATAATTCACGTATTTTTAGTAGTATTATTCTTTGGCGGGATATTAAGTTCCGTGGCCTTAAATCTACACATAGATTTCACTTATTATGATGAGGCATATCTCGGCTATAAAAACATCGTCACGATAAGTGACCAGATTGTCAGATGGGGGGCAATCGGAACGCTGCTTGTCGGGTTCACATATGGATTCTTTACGAACTGGGGATTCTTCAAGCACCGTTGGGTAGGCTTGAAATTCATTTTGTATATCATCCAAACGGTTGTCGGAATTTTTATCGTCGACGAACTAATGATGGAAAACATGGAGCTATTGGAAACGCAAAAAGAATTGGCCTTAAGCAATCCAGACTTCATTCAAAATCATCTAATCAGGCAATATGCGGTTTACTTTCAAATTGCCGTCACTATCTTCATTTTCATCATTTCCTTTTTAAGACCCTGGAAAAAGAAAAAGATTTAATCATTTACAGCAGGGATTCCCAAATATATACAGAATAACAACTGAGAAATAATATATAATGGGAGGTTATGAAGATGGTTGCAACACAAGCGATTTTAGCGTGGACATTTATCTCTGAATGCCCGATTCCAAATGATGTAAATGAACTTTTAGTAGAAGGGGAAAAGGCGATCGCGGCTTATAAAACCGTACGCGACAGCGCAATTTTCACCAATAAACGATTGATTGTCAGGGACGCTCAAGGCATCACTGGCAAAAAAGTGGAGATTTACTCCCTGCCATACTCCTCGATCAATATGTGGTCCACCGAAAATGCCGGCAGCTTATTTGATGTAAACGCCGAGGTCGAATTATGGACCAGGGCCGGCCATATTAAGGTAAACCTGAAAAAAGGCGTAGATATCCGCAAGTTTGATAAGCTGATAGCTGAAGCGATTTTGTAATTTGAGTAAAGCATTCCTCGTCAGTGGACAGAGGGATGCTTTTGTTTTGGTTCCATGCCTACCGACAGGAAAAACCACCTGGTCAGAGAAAAACTCTTTCGGACAGTTTCTACTTCTCTTCTGCACAATTTGTCCGATAGAGCCTTGCTATTGGACATTCTCCGATTCTTTCCCGTCCAGTTTGTCCAATAGAGTCCTTCTATCGGACATTCTCCGCTTCTTTCCCATCCAGTTTGTCCGATAGAGCCCTTCTATCGGACATTCTCCGCTTCTTTCCCGTCCAGTTTGTCCAATAGAGCCCTTCTATCGGACATTCTCTGCTTCTTTCCCATCCGGTTCGGCCGATAGAGCTTTCCTATTGGACAGTGTTCCCTTCTTTCCCGTCCAGTTTGTCCGATAGAGTCTTTCTATCGGACAGTTTCCCCTTTTTTCCCGCGCCGTTTGTCCGATAGAGCACAATTGGCGGCCAACTTAATTAAATATTTTAGCCCACCCTGTCCTTTTCCCCTCCCCGCCTGTATATAGAAGGTGAAAGGAGGTGAGGCAAATGGCAATGGCGATGTTGAAGGATTCTAATATCAGGCTGATGTTTGAAGCAGGTGTTGATGAGAAAGGCGAGCCGATCTTTAAGGGTAAAACATACCGCTATGTGAGAAAGGAAGCTACTGCTGACCAGGTTCAGCAGGCGGCTGTGGCTCTTGGTGGCCTTAGCGCGAACTTGTTAAGCTCTGTGGAGCGTAACGACAGCTTCGATATCATCTAATCTGGCAATCTACTCTTTTAATAGGAGGTGAAAAAAATGGCTAAGACACTTGAGTTGCAATTCGCTACTGACCTTGGCAAGTACGCCAAGCTAACGGTTGATAACCCGACGGAGCCGGTGGATCCAGCAGCTGTCAAGCTGGCAATGGAGCAAATCATCGCTTCCAATGCATTCCTGCCAACGAATGGAACCCTTGTTTCCGTTCACAGCGCACGCGTCGTCGAACGCAACGTAACCGAATACGAACTTGTTTAATAAACGCGGGCCGGTCTTCTTTTAGAGACCGGCTCTTATTATAAAAATTTGAAAAAGGGAGGAAACGCACATGGAACAGCTGATTCCATTTATTAGCGATGTTGGATTCCCGATCGTCGTGACACTGTACTTGCTTCACCGAATCGAAGCAAAGCTGGATACAGTCGTCCAATCGATCCAGGGCCTGCCTTCGCGATTGCAGGAACGGCAAGAGCCCGAGCCGGTTTATACCCAAAAGGCAATCCGGGAAATCAATCACTAAACATCTGAAACCATCACTCTTTTAAAAAGAGGGTGGTTTTTTCATTTAATCAAACGTTTGATTAAATTATTTACATCATCACAAAATAATTATTGGAATTATATGTTAAAATGTAATCAATGATTTATTCGACTTGCTTTGCTTGGCTGACTGACTTGAAGGCTTAAGGGGGTCAAAAATGGCAGCTATTATTTATAATGTCATATTAATTGCTAGCTTCTTATTTTTATTACGAAAAAAAGCCGATACAGAAGCATATTTTCCTTTAAAAATCATTGGGTACTTTTTTTTAGGCTCGTTTGCCTTTAATTTGAATCAAGTCTCTCTGCCGCTTGGGTTTATATTGTATCTCCTGTTTTTTCGTCCCAAGTTAAATGCACATGTAAAACGGATGGCTGCTGTTCTTGGCGTTCTTTCCTTTATCATTGTCCATTGGATTTTCCCGTTTGGCATCAACCAATGGGAGAATCGCTCCATTTTCCTTGAGCATGAACTTGGCTCCGTATATACAATGGATTTTCAACATGAATATGAGCTGATTAAGCAGGAATTAAGCTTGGAGAACGACTTTTTGAAGCTCGGAGACTTTAGAGTGGATTATCTTGAAGATGGCAGCATTAAAGAAGTAGGCTGGCAACTGGTCCGGCAAGATGACAATAGCTATTACCTTTATTACATTCAATATGATTCTGACAGGAGCAGGTATCAAGTTACGAAAAGCCTGACCGATACTTGGCTCCAGTATGATCGATTAACTGATGCTGATCGTTTCTTTAAAAACCTTGATGTACTTGATATTAAGGAACTTACGAAAACGAATGGCAGTTTTTCATTCTACGCAATCCAAAGTTCCGGGGAACGGGTCTTTTATGGAGAAGAAGATCGAACTGATTTCTTTGTATCAAATGGAGAAATCCAATTATTAGATCATGAGCAATTGCCAGTTGGGGGTTATATTGTCTCAACCTTTGCAATGAAGAAAACGGGAGAAGAAAAAGATGAACAAGGAAGAGTAATACATGAAAGCTTTGAAAGCACCGAATCATCTAATTATCTATTTGATGTAGAGTTTGAGGAGTAAAAAAACTCCCAAACGACAAAGAGAGCGGCCTCCCGCCGCTCTCTTATACACTATTGGCAGTGCCATCCCTTACTTAACCGGAATCCAAACCTCAGAATAATAGTCAGGATCAGCTGAATCCCCTGCTGGATACACCTCCAGCTCAGGCGTTCCAGCATGCTCGAACCCGCTGGATGGAAACCATTCCGTAAAAATTTGCTTCCACACGTTTTGCATCGCGTCTGGCATCGGGCCGTGGACCTCGAAAATCGCCCACTTAGAAGCCGGGATTTCCATCTTCAAATAGCCGTCTGGTGTTTCGCCTTCGTACGCAGCCGCAACCCAGTAATCCATCCGCTTATCCTGGACATTGCTTTGATCTACACAAACACCAAGGACTCCCTTCACCGGCCCATTATTTTTATCTAACAAATAATCACTGGTTCCATCCTGATTGACCTGATCCCACATCTTTGGAATGCCAGCCAGATTCTCCCCATTTGCGAATGAAAATCCCTGCTTGATTCCGATCACCACAAAACCATCTTGCTCTACCACTTTGTATTGCATCGGTTCCGCTCCCTTCAGACTCACCTGGATTCCCAGGCGGCTATATGATTTCAGCTTCCCAGTGTACTTTCGCGCTTCACTTGGCGAAATGCCATGCTGCCTGCGGAAAGCCTTTGTAAATGCTTCAGGAGTGTCATAGCCATATTTCAGTGCAAGGTCGATAATCCTGGCATCCCTGCTGCATAGTTCGCCTGCTGCCAGCGTCAGCCGTCTGCGCCGCAAGTATTCTCCAACGGATATATCCGTCAAAATCGCAAACGTTCGCTGAAAATGAAATGGAGATGAATGGGCCTGTTTCGCAATCTCCTCCACCGTGATCTCGTCCAGCAGGTGCTCCTCCATATAATCAATCGCCTTTTGCAAAGCCTCAATCCACGCCATATCACTCACTCCCTTAAAAACATCCTATCAAGTTTCATTTCGGCAATCCGGTCATTTTTTGCTCATGTTTGTCAGTAATTTCTATATAAAATCGCCATTTCCCTTTTTTAAAGGAAAAATGATCTCTATCCCCCTTTAAATCGTTAGCTTGGCAGACACTAAAGTTTCTCCCTTCAACCCTCTCTTCCTTTTTTTCGAAAAAAAAGGCACTAAGCAGTCATGCTTAGCACCTTTCCCTTATTTCTTAAAAATCCCGAATGGCTTGCCAATTGGCAGGACAACTCTTCCAAAGTGGGTGTTCAGCACATTTGCTGCTGATCCGTAGAATGAAAGAATCGCAATTCCCAGTTCAGCCACGGCTGCTAGCATATGCGATGCCTCATGGAAGATATCAAATGAACTTAAAGATAGTCCGATAAATAAGAAGTCAATCAATACGAAAATGAAGAACAAGACTTTATTTGTTTCCAGAGCTCCAATCGTCATGAAGACACTGAAAATCAAATAGCCGATGAAGGCCATTCCCAATTGCTTCACATCACCGTCAGCTGCAAGGCTTTTACCGAAAAATCCGAGCTGAATCAGCCAAGTCGTTCCGACACCGAACCAGAAGAGTCCGAACGCACCGAAAGCTGTCATTCCAAATATATTATTATGCTTCCCATCAAGAATCGCAGCATAAAGCTGTGCTAGTCCACCAAGGAAAATAGCCCATGGGATGATGAGTGATACACCATCTGTGAACCCAAGTTTCTGGGACGATGCCACTAATGTAACCATCGCCAGTCCAAACAAACCTAGTGCTGATGGATCCGCTGTTGTAATTTTAATCTGTGTTTGATTCTGAGTATCCATTTCTGCCTCCTAATAAATAAATGCGCAAGCGCCTTGGTCAGCCCTGATAAGCGCTGCCCGCCTTAGAACGCCACGTCCTGTGGCTGGCGGGTCTAGCACATCGTGTGCCTCTGATGGCCGACCGGTGAAGTCGTTCTTTGACTTCATTGGGCGGATCGAAGCGTCTCGAGGGGCTAGGCGCTGGAGCTAGACAATTCTCGAGGTGAATTGCCTACTTTCTACATTTTCAAAAACATACTTTTGTACTTTACAGGATTCAAGTGTACGAGTCAATATGATTTATTTGTCATTTGAAACAAATCGGGGATCTCCTCTTTGCGCACCACATGAAAAAGAGACGGATACTGTTATATCCGTCTTTCTTGATTCAGTCTATCAGCTCGTTAGCAAACTGAAGGCAACCGCAATAAGTCACCTCCACATCTATTCTTAAATTTGAAAAATTTTATAAAGATTCAACTTAAACAACTCTACTGATGATACATTCCAATCAATCGTCTTCGGTTCTCTCTTTTGATCAGCTGCCACATCGGGATATACGTAATACTGAACAGGATCAGTGCCGCAACTTCAAGATTCAGATAATACATGATGCCGCTGCCGAAGAAGGAAAGGATTGTTTCTGCTTCTGTCGGACTCGCCAAATAGAAAAAATTCGTATCAAACAGGAAATTGAAAATGAAGATTGGAACGGCGACAATGTTCACGACAAGGTAAGTGAATAGAATGGCTTTGCGGGGAACTCTGTAGCCTTCAAAAAGGATGAAATACAATGCGGCAATCGGAATGGCTGAGTGGTTGAGGAAGTATTCAATATAGTCGAAATGAGGAAAGGTGTAAGACATTTCAGGTGTAACCATGGCTAATATTGCCGGCAGTGTGCCGATGAAGTAGAGCACATAAAATCCTTTCACACTCTTCTTCAAAAACAAAAACATCGCCAGGAAGGAGCTCATCGAACACAAGTGTAAAGGAAGGTCACCGATTTGCCATTGGCCGGTCAGGATGAGCCATACCTGGTGTGAAACCTTACACACCACCAGAGTCCAAAATATAATCCATTTCAAAACATTTTTATGCGGCCTGATTTGGTTTCGGAATAGCACCAAACTAAGACATACCGTAAAAAAAATCCCCAGAGTTATCAAGTGCTCAGCAGAAAACAGTTCAAAACCCTGCATTCCCGTAACAGAAAACATGATGTCATCACCTCGCTGTACATTTAAAATGCTGTTAACTATAAATGTATGCGAGAGGTCATCAGTTGAACACAGTATTACTGCCGATTTTTCTTTGTTGTTGATAACAAAAAACTTCCGAAAACAGGAAGTTTTTTAGCTTCTAAAAATAATGGACCTCATTTGAACAAGACTATGGAGAAAGATTGGTAAGTTCAAAGAAACCAGGGTCAGGCTTCATCATTTTTGTACCTCTTTCTGACTGAAAATAAATTTCTTTTTCATTTTCATAAAGAACTTTTATTTTTAAGTCCCCAAACTCAATAACGCCTGTGTTTTGGCGCGGCAGAACTTCTTCTTCCCAATCAAACGCATCGTCATTTATAAAAGCTGCAATTTGCTGGATTTTAGTCTGATCATTCATCTCAAAACATTCTTCATCATCTAAGTTTTGATATATACAAATACTTTCTGGAATGTTATGAATCCAAGTTGTAGAGTTATATATTGGCGTCTTGTCAAACATCACCTCTGTTTGGTCTTCATGTTGATTATAGTAAGCTGAGATGTATAGTTCACCTTCAAACCCATTTTTTCTCCACCCTGAATGAAACCCGCCCCAATCATTATCTGGATCACCATCATTTAGGGCTGAACCTTCGAACTCTAAATTCCAGCCAAGTTTCGGAAGTTCTTTTAAGTAAAAATGATAGATATCAATCCAAAGATTTTTATCCATGACATAATCGTGTTCTCTAGGTTTTAATCCTTCAAATAAAGGGATATCTTCGTGGTTCTCAGGGATAATCGTCATCCCCTTATAAGTATCATCGGTAGCTTTTTGATACAAAAACAAGCCCATTACGATTAAAACTAATACACCTGCTAAAATGAGCCAATGTATTTTTTTCATTTCATCACCCTTTGATTGATTTAATGATCATCGTTGTCGGAAATCTCCTTGCCTTGTACAAAGAATAGTAACGATCAGATATTTCCTCACTTGCTCCATCAAATCCAGATGAAACATCGCTTTCAATCACAGACTCAATCATAAAACCAGCTTTTATTAATGCGTTTATGTAAGTTGCCAGCTTTCTTTTAGGAATGATTACCGGAGCTTCTTCTCCTTTAAAATTTTGGTACTGCGTTACCCCTTCATTTTGATATGACCCATCAAGATAGATTTCACCTTTCCGGCTTTTCAAGTGAGCATATAATGGATGATCCCAGCTGAATATAAAGGAGCCGCCTGGCTTCAAATACGAATGGATCAGTTCAAAAGTAGCAGCAAGATCTGTGGTCCAGCCAATTGCATAAATAGAATAAACCACGTCAAAGTATTGCTTTGGCAGTCCAATTTCAGCTTCCATAGGCGAGCAGAATAAATGGTGTTTTACATCCTTAAGGGTTTTTTCTGCTGTACTAATTTGAGTCTCCGACAAATCAATTCCCCAAAGTTCGCTCGCCCCCCTTTCGGCCATATATCTAAGTGAATGGCCGCTTCCACAACCGATATCAAGAATCTTTTTATTGCTGACTTCGCCAAATAACCCTAACTCCTCTTCAGTCTGTGCAAAAGGACCATATCCGGGCAAGGCATCCTTGCCATCAAAATGATGGGCTACTGTATCCCAGCTTTTTTTGTTTTGTTTAATGATGTCAATTGACAATTTAATCGCTCCAATTTTATTTAAGGTCTTTATTTCATTCAAATTTTAACATATTATTCCATGTTAGAGCTTACGTATTCTGAAAATAATGATAAATACTTAAAACAAAAAAAGAAGCCATCATTGCCTCCCTTTCACAACCTCTATTCTGTCAGCGAATCCCTAAAATGCTCTTATGAAATTATTAATAAATTATTAAAAATGGACACGCAAAAAAGAGAGTGACATCTTGCAGTCACTCTCCATTCTCCGCATTTTTA
>NZ_JBIQOE010000145.1:0-3079 GCF_047739415.1 Mesobacillus sp.
ATGACACTCGGGTTTTCGCTTGTGGTCTTGACCGTGTGGGGACTGGCAGCGTTAATTGTTTCGTTTGCTGTGTTTATCAGGCAGGATATTTATTAAATTGATAAAACCCTGGCCAATTTTGGTCAGGGTTTTAATGATGCTAATGGTATTAGTGGATTGTTACAGCGGTTTTAACTGTTAGAGAGAACATATTAACGGTTGTGGAAGTTTTTTTTACGGTTAGAGGAAATATATTAACGGTTGTAGCCGTTTTATCAACGGTTAGCCAGAATTTATCAACGGTTGGAGTGATTTTAAAACCAATAGAAAGGTTTTTTGATTGATTGGAAGAAATGCAACATTAGTTTAGTACAAGAGATAGCACTTGTGATAAATCCGGTTATTTAATACCAGTTAGCATGAACTTAATACCAGTTTGAACAAAGATAATACCAGTTGGAATAGATATAATACCAGTTGCAACGAATATAATACCAGTTGAGAATCCAGTCTAGGTTAAAGGCTTCCATTTTGATAAACAGTTGAAACTTTTTTGTTAGAAAAAACGTATTTAAAACCGAGGTGAAGATCATGTTCAAAATTACGCCACATTGCTCGGTATGCAAGAAAGAAATCCAAGCTAATGAAGAGATTTTCGTTAAGATGAAGTATCCGAAATCCAAGGGGATGACGGAGATCAAAGCCTTTATCCAGTATCAGGGTAAAATTATTTGCGAAGAATGCAACAATAAATAGGAGGAACCCTCGATGTTTGTAGAAAAGCGGTCAGAAAAGTGAAGGAAGAAGAAGCAGGATGGCAGCTATACTTTTTGGGATTTCGTTTTTGATGTTCTGTTTTGGGTTCCAGAATTGATTATTCTTCCATTCCGGTTGCTTTTCTATTTGTTCAGGTTCCTTGCGAGGTCTATATTTGATGGCATCTAAAAATCCTGCGACTCCACTGATCGCAGGATTTTTCATATTTACAGCTTCTTAACCCTAAAGTTATTGTGCAGCACTGGCCAGTTTTGAGGAAATGATGGTCCTAATGTCCAGAAGCTGACTCCACGCAATCCATAATTTTTCACGGTATCGTACTTTGCCTGAACACTCCTCGCATCTTCGAACCAGACTTCATGCTGCTGGCCGTCTGCGTCGGTATAGCGGAAAAATGGGGATTGGTACGTTTCATTATATTGGATATTGACGCCCTGTTGCGCGGCAAGCTCTACTGCTCCTTTTGGGCTGACTGTTCGAGCATAGGTTCCTTGCACCCATGGGATGCGCCAGTCTCTTCCGTATAAAGGGACACCCATTAAGATTTTATCACGTGGAATGGCTGTTACAGCATAGTCCAACACTTTCCTAACTTCATTGATCGGCGCGATTGCCCATGGCCTGCCGCCTGACCAGCCCCATTCATATGTCATGATGACGACAAAATCAACAATTTCCCCGTGCGCATCGTAATCATGGGCTTCATATAGCAAACCTTCCTGATCGGCTCTTTGTTTTGGGGCCAGTGCAGTCGAGACTGTATAGCCTTCAGGATGCAAGCGTGCAACGGCTTTTCGTAAAAAGTTATTATAGTTTTCACGGTCTTCCGGATAGACGTATTCGAAATCGATATTCAAGCCGGTATATCCTTTTTCCTTCATTTTAGCAAGGATATTGGTTAACAATGTGTCCTGGACGGCTGGATTCCGCAAGATGGCGGCTGCTCTGTCTGAACTGAACGATCCATCAGCTTCATTAGTAATTGTCAACAATGGGGACGTGTTGGTCATATTTGCCGCTTGAAGAACATTTGTATCCTGTAGATTCAGGAGTGAGCCATCTTCACCCATCTTATAGGAAAAAGGAGCAAGATATGTGAAAAGATGCCCACGTGAAAGAACATTTCTTCTGCCTGTATCATCCATTCTCGTTATATAAGAGTTCACTTCAATCACAGGCTTTTGAGCCGGAATCCTCAGAACCCCACCAGGATAAATGACTGCTGGATTAGAAATATTGTTGGCCGCTGCTATTTGGTTCACAGTCACCCCGTATTTCTGGGCAATCGCCCACATGGTTTCGCCAGACTGGATGGAATGCATTAGATATGGCATCTGAAGCATTTGGCCAACAAAAATCAGCGAAGGGTCCGCGATATTGTTATAGGCAGCGAGCTCCTGAACTGTCACCCCGTAACGGGAGGCGATCGCCCATAAGCTGTCACCCTGCTGGACGACATACTCCCGGTTAGTTTCCGGAATTACAAGTGACTGTCCAACCACTAAAACATTGGGGTTATCCATTTCATTCACTAAAATAATCTGGTTTATGGCAGTTTGATAGCCTTGTGAAATCCCCCATAAAGTGTCTCCCGGTCTTACGACATGTATTTTCATATATAATCATCCTCCAACTTAAGGTACCTTTTATCATGATATGCCAGCAAAAGATGTCCTATCTGCAAATAGTTTATTTCTGAATATTTTGAATAAGTGTATATTTTTTTAAAATAACCGATATAATAGAGAGAAAAACTATAAAGATAAAAGGGGAAAATGTATGGTTACGTATGGCACTTTTTTACTTTTAGTAGAAGAGGCGGAGAAGTTGAACTGCAAGGTGATTTATGATTCTAAGAAGAAAATCAATTTTAATCCTAACATGTCCATAACGATTCCATTATCGACTACACTGGAAAATGTATATGCTTTTGCTCATGAGATTGGCCATTGTATTGATTTTGTTAATGGCGAACTCGACTATGAAAAATGGCTGAATGACTGGTCTTATCGAATTACTGCTGAAATGAGCGCATGGGTTAATGCCTATAAAATTTTGAAGAAGTTGAATGTGCCATTAGAGGGATGGAAGGATCATGTGGATTCCAAACTCTCGACTTATTTTAAATACCATGAAGTGATTGCATAGACTGGCTTAGGCCAGTTTTTTTGTAGTTAAGGAAACTACACTAGCGTTGCATAAATAAAATTAATTATTGTCAACCCGAAGATATAACCTAGTAATTGACACTAATGTTAAATATAACCTTTAATACACATAAAAAAATCCTTATAATTAGTAGGAAGGTCAATGTCCTGTCCAA
>NZ_JBIQOE010000146.1:0-6110 GCF_047739415.1 Mesobacillus sp.
TTTACAAAGCTTCCTTTCGCGCTCCCATTTGGGCCCCCTTCTTCTGCAGGAGTACCAAAAACAACTGCTTCACCTCCAGTTTCATCCAGCACTTTGCTTAGCGCGATCGCAGCTGCGACACTTGTCGTGCCAATTATGTTATGCCCGCAAGCATGACCCAATCCTGGAAGGGCATCATATTCTGCGAGGAAAGCGATGGAAGGACCAGGTCTTTCAGACTTTTTACGTGCAACAAAAGAGGTTTCATGTCCAGCTACCGCTTTTTCGACTTCAAAACCTTCATCCTCTAAAATCTTGATAAGCCTGGCAGATGCAAAAAATTCTTCATTACCGATTTCCGGTCTTTCATGGATTTCATGGCTAGTTGATAAGTACAGCTCCTTATTAAGCTCAACGTTACCTATAATAGTTTCTTTTAACTCGTTAATTGCTTTTACTGATGTTGACATCCTGAATCCTCCTTAAGTTTTTTAAAAAATGGATGGAAGGGGGGCAGTTTTCACCCTTAAAAGCTGACCCTTGTTCCAACTCATGTCACTTCTTTAGCACTTAAAACCACCTTGTTGTCACAGAAATGCCGATTCTGATTACCAGCCAATATTGCTAAGAGGTACAAAGGTAGGAATCGTATTCCCTTTGTATTCTTTCTCGATGAATTCTTTGGTGTCATCCTGCTGGTAAAGTTCAGCTAATCTTTTTAAAGTTTTATTGTCTTTGTCTTCTTCCCGCACAGCGATGATGTTGATGTATGGAGTGGCAGTTGCACTCTCAAGGAAGATGGCGTCTGTCTTTGGTGTAAGTCCTGCGTCTACTGCGATTCCATTATTGATGATGGATGCAGCGACATCTGGCAATACCCTAGGTGTCTGTCCGGCTACAAGTGTCACGAATTCAAGGTTCTTAGGGTTTTCCACAATTTTATTTAGGGAGCCAATACCATCGAAGCCTTCCTCAAGTTTGATTAAACCAGCTTCCTGGAGTAAAAGAAGTCCTCTTCCCATATTCGTAGCTTCGTTTGCAAGGGCAATTTTTCCGCCTTCCGGGATGTCTTTAACATTTTTGTATTTATCTGAGTAAATGCCCATTGGTGCGATTACAGTAGTAGCGATTGGTACAAGGTCAATATTATGTTCCTTGATAAAAGCATCAAAATAGGAAACAGTCTGGAATGAGTTTGCATCCAATTCACCTTCAGCAAGGGCAAGGTTTGGTTGGACATAGTCTGAGAAAGTGACAATTTCGACATCGATTCCTTCTTTTTCAGCCTTTTTAGCGACAAAATCCCAGACCCGGTGATCCGTGCCGCTAACACCAAGTTTCACTTTGACTGTTTCTTCGCCTTCAGCGGATGATGAAGGGCTGGAACATGCAGTGCTGAATACGGCCAGACTAAGTACGATCAATGCTAATAGTAGTTTTTTCATTTTGATTTCCTCCTGATTATCTTCTTCTGATTTTTTTAGCTGTTATATTTCCAAGGGATTGAAGCCCCTGTACCATTACAATTAAAATGCCGACGGTGATGAACATCGTTTGGGTATCAAACCTCTGATAGCCATATGTAATCGCAAGGTCTCCTAAACCGCCGCCTCCGATTGCCCCAGCCATTGCCGATGCACCAATCAATCCGATTGTCGCTATCGTAAAAGCAAGGATCAGCGAGCTCATCGCTTCCGGGAGAATGAATTTTAAGACAATCTGCCAGGGAGTGGCTCCCATTGATTCGGCTGCCTCAATGACGCCAGGGTCCACTTCGAGCAGGGAATTCTCAACCAATCTGGCAATATACGGTCCTGCATAGAAAACAAGCGGGACGACGGCTGCGGCCGTACCAATTGATGTCCCAACGATCAAACGGGTAAGCGGAATGATTGCTACCAGCAGGATGATGAAAGGTACGGAACGAAAGACATTGATGACGCTGTTGAGTACATTGAAGACCGGTGCGTTTTCAAGCAAATGGCCTCTTCTTGTTACAACCAGCGCAATTCCAAGCGGTACACCGAGGACTGCCGAAAACAGCAGCGAGAACGCGACCATTTGCAGTGTTTCAATTAATGCCTGAATGATTTGTTCTGAATTAACTAGCATGTGCTGTCACTTCCTTTATGCTTACTTTTTGCTGGTCGATAAAATTAAGAGCCCTCAAAATTTCTTTATCACTGCCCTGGAACTCGACAATGAGGTTTCCGAAAGGTATTCCTTGAAGCTCGGTGATATTTCCGAAAAGAACATTCACATTGATATCAAAATTCCTTGAAAGCTGTGATAGAAGAGGCTGGCCTGCCGACTCACCGACAAAGTTGATCCGGAATATCTTTTGCAGTCCGGAATGTCGGTCAATGATCCTTCGAACCGAATCCGGGATTGTGTCATTCATGATGGAGCTCACAAAATTCCTTGCTGTCTCTGTTTTAGGAGCTGAAAAGACTTCGAAGACTGTACCTTCCTCGATGATTATTCCTTCCTCAATGACAGCGACCCGGTCACAAATTTCCCTGATGACAGCCATTTCATGAGTAATGATTAAAATCGTGATGTTGTACTCCTTGTTGATTTTTTTCAATAGCTGAAGGATGGAACTTGTTGTCTGCGGGTCCAGTGCCGATGTCGCCTCATCACAAAGCAGGATTTTCGGCTGAGTTGCCAGCGCCCGAGCTATGCCGATCCGCTGCTTCTGCCCGCCGGAAAGCTGGTCTGGATAATTGTCTGTTTTGTCAGCCAGGCCGACAAATTCAAGCAGCTGATGAACCCGCTCTTTTATTTGTGCCTTTGGAAGCTTTGCAAGGACGAGCGGCATTGCAACATTATCAAAAACAGTTTTAGAATTTAAGAGATTGAAATGCTGGAATACCATCCCGATATTCCTTTTAATCTCCCTGACTTCTTTTACAGAAAGGGACGTCAGGTTATTTCCATCTACGATAACCTTCCCGGAAGTGGGCCGTTCCAATAGATTCACACAGCGGATCAGCGAGCTCTTTCCAGCTCCGCTAAAACCGATGACACCGAATATCTCACCTTCTTTAACTTTCAGATCAATGCCGTTCAGGGCGGTTACCTTCTTGCCGCGGCTTTCATAAACTTTTTCCACTTTCTCAAATGTAATCATTTCTCTTCCTCCTTTGTAGAACGATAAAAAAACCCTCTTCCCGGGAATAGGAAGAGGGCATGCCTGATTAGACGTAGGACAAACTTCTCTTCTTATCTCCCAAGCTATTGCTTGCTGGATTTGGCACAGTCCTCCGTAATGAGTCCGCTGCCGAAGCTTCATAGGGCCAGTCCCTCCGCCTCTCTTGATAAGAAAATCGATATGAAATTGTGGGTGGGGTTTTTTGGGAAAATAAAAGTCCCCTTCAGAAAGAAGAGGACATCAAATTAAAAGTCAGCCTCTTCTTATCTGTCAAGCTCATGCTTGCTGGATTTGGCACAGTCCTCCAAAGGAGTCCGCTGCCGAGGTGTCATAGGGCCAGTCCCTCAACCTCTCTTGATAAGAAGTAACGAATATTGAGTTATAAATCTTGTTTATTACTTTACTGCGTCATAGAAAAAGTGTCAATCATTTTGTTGGATTTTTTTTAGTAATACGAAAAATAGGAATATAGTCTGAAATGACAGGGATCAGCTAAAAAAACAGAAACCCCTGCAGCAGCAAGGGTTTCAATCTAGAAAAGTGAGCTCTATCTGGTAATCACAATCGGCCCGTTCTTGGTAAGAATGATGGTATGCTCACATTGAGCCACAAAGCTGTTTTCTGTTACATATGTCCATTCATCGTTATCATTTTGAAAAACTTCTTCTTCACGGGTCGAGATGAATGGTTCGAAAGCGATGACCATGCCATCTTTCAGAAGTTCGTCGTCCCATGGCTCATGATAATTATAAATATGATCAGGTGCTTCATGGATTGTGCGGCCGATTCCATGTCCTGTAAGGTTTTTGATAACCTTTAGTCCATTCTTTCTCGCAGTTGCCATAACTGCCTTGCCAAGTCCGCTTTTCTTCGAACCTGGCTTCGCTTTCTTCAAACCTGCTTCAAAGGCCTCGGCGGCTGTTTCGCATAACTTGGTTAAAATAGGATCACCTTCGCCAACGACAAATGAGATTCCAGTGTCGGCGAAATAACCATTTTTAGAGCCGGAAACATCGATATTAACAATATCGCCTTCTTTAATCACACGGCTGCCTGGTATGCCATGTGCCACCTCTTCGTTTACACTGATGCATGTATATCCAGGGAAATTGTATTCACCCTTTGGTGCAGAAACCGCTCCATGCTGTTCAAACAAGGCGCCAGCCATTTCATCGAGCTCCATCGTGGTAATACCAGGTGCAGTCTTCCTGACTAACTCCTCTCGGATCAAGGCAACGATTCTGCCAATTTCTTTTAATCCGTTAAAATCTTCTTCTGTTTTCGCAATCATATTTATTTCCTTTCTAAATCATCGAATTATCTTATTAGAGTATCCCTTTTTGGTGTGAAAATCCATTCATTCGGCTCAGTGGTATAATAACCTTCATTTTCTTTAATAACAGAGTATTGGTTTTGATCCTAACTGAATAAAAATGAAATAAGATTGGAAGAACGTTTAGAATGTAGTAATCTTGATAAAAGGAAATTGGTTATGCCTGTTTTACGGTGAACAAGATATATTCACCACTTAATGATAAATATAATACATTAAAAGATATATGGATTCCGATTACTGAGCACGTCTTTAGGAGGAAAAAAGATGCTTGAATATTTTATGGAGTTACATCCAGTAGTCCAGGCGCTTATTGGTACATTGTTCACCTGGGGAATGACTGCTCTTGGAGCAGCTTTAGTATTTACAACAAAAAACCCTAACCAAAAGTTTTTGGACAGTATGATGGGCCTGGCTGCAGGTGTAATGATTGCTGCAAGTTTTTGGTCACTCCTGGCACCTGCTATTGAGATGGGTGAGAGCGGGAGTCTTCCAAGCTGGCTGCCTGCTGCGACTGGTTTTATCTTAGGTGGATTGTTCTTGATGGTCGTTGATAAAATAATGCCCCATTTGCATCCTGGTTTAGGAATGGATAAGGCAGAGGGAATTCATCCCGAAAAGAAAAGACGGAGTACTTTAATGGTATTGGCGATTACCCTCCACAACATTCCTGAAGGGCTTGCGGTTGGAGTAGCATTCGGGGCTGTTGCCGCAGGCTTTCCTTCTGCATCGTTGATGGGGGCAATCGCACTTGCGATCGGGATAGGGATTCAGAACTTCCCGGAAGGGGTTGCAGTTTCCATGCCACTCCGGACGGTAGGAATGTCGAGGAAGAAAAGCTTCCTTTACGGCCAGTTCTCGGGCATGGTAGAACCAATTGCAGCGGTCATTGGAGCAGCCTCGGTCGTGTTCATGGAACCCCTCCTTCCATATGCTTTAAGCTTTGCGGCAGGGGCAATGATTTTCGTAGTGGCCGAAGAAGTAATTCCAGGCTCCCAGGAAAATGGCAACAGCGATTTGGCTTCGTTAAGCCTAATGTTTGGATTCACAATCATGATGATTCTTGATGTGGCACTAGGATAATGAAATATGGTTAACATGAATAACTGTATAATGAAAAAAGCTAAAAACCCTGAGCAATAGACACATTTAAAAGTCTATTGCACGGGGTTTTTTATTTAAGACTATGTGATTGTTATTTTTGATTTTAAAAACACCAGCCAGCCTTATTGATGAGTAAAACCTGGAACTATGATTAGATTCTTGAAAACATGACTACTGCAAACGGGACAACCTAAGATTTTTCGGTCCAGCAAAGTACCGACCTTCATCTTGCAGTGCATATTCATTTTTATAAAACGAATGAAAACGATAACAACATGATAGTATCAATATTTTGTTCTATAAACCTAAAACTAAAAAATTGGTACCATAAGCAAAATTCGATGGCTTATAAATGTAAGCCCTTTTTTTTATGATAAAGGTACAAGTTAAGACAACAGCAACTAAGGTGGTGAAGAAATGGAAGTCAAGATTCAACAGCCAGTCGAACAACAAGTCAGTGACACCATAATGGCAGAGCCAACAAAAAAAGAAAAATACAAAAAAATTAAAAAGACAATCATTTCTCAAAAGTATTTGCAG
>NZ_JBIQOE010000147.1:0-22775 GCF_047739415.1 Mesobacillus sp.
AACGGCATCGTCGGTGGTGTAGTTCCACGTGAATACATCCCAGCTGTTCAAGCTGGTCTTGAAGATGCTCTAGATCGCGGAGTTCTTGCAGGATATCCACTTGTTGACATCAAGGCAAGACTGTTTGACGGTTCTTACCACGATGTTGACTCCTCTGAAATGGCGTTTAAAATCGCTGCTTCAATGGCACTTAAGAATGCGGCTTCCAAGTGTAAGCCAGTTATCCTTGAGCCTGTCATGAGGGTTGAAGTTGTTATCCCTGAAGAATATCTTGGAGATATCATGGGTATGATTACTGCTCGTCGCGGACGCGTCGAAGGTATGGATGCTCGTGGTAACGCTCAAGTTGTTCGTTCGATGGTTCCACTTTCAGAAATGTTCGGTTATGCAACTGCCCTTCGTTCAAGTACACAAGGACGTGGTGTGTTCTCAATGCACTTCGACCATTACGAAGAAGTTCCTAAATCTGTTTCTGAAGAAATCATCAAAAAAAATAAAGGTGAATAATTGATTTTCATCTTTTAATCAAGTATAACTACTAATGTAAGCATAACGCTGTGGAATAGGTGATCCTGTTCCACGGCACATTAAAATATACTTAATTTTCATATATTAAAGGAGGATTTTTCTAATGGGAAAAGCTAAATTCGATCGTTCTAAGCCACACGTTAACATTGGTACAATTGGTCACGTTGACCATGGTAAAACAACTCTAACTGCTGCTATCACTACTGTTCTTTCTAAAGTAGGCGGCGGTGAAGCACGCGGATATGACCAAATCGACGCTGCTCCAGAAGAGCGCGAGCGCGGAATCACAATCTCAACTGCACACGTTGAGTATGAAACTGCAACTCGTCACTATGCACACGTTGACTGCCCAGGACACGCTGACTATGTTAAGAACATGATCACTGGTGCTGCACAAATGGACGGCGGTATCCTAGTAGTATCTGCTGCTGACGGCCCAATGCCACAAACTCGTGAGCACATCCTTCTTTCTCGTCAAGTAGGCGTACCTTACCTTGTTGTATTCATGAACAAGTGTGACATGGTTGACGACGAAGAACTTCTTGAATTAGTAGAAATGGAAGTACGTGACCTTCTTTCTGAGTACGACTTCCCTGGCGATGACATCCCAGTTATCAAAGGTTCTGCTCTTAAAGCTCTTGAAGGAGCTCCAGAATGGGAAGAAAAAATCAACGAGCTTATGGCTGCAGTTGATGAGTACATCCCAACACCAACACGTGACACTGACAAGCCATTCATGATGCCTGTTGAGGACGTATTCTCAATCACTGGCCGTGGAACAGTTGCTACAGGACGTGTTGAGCGTGGACAAGTTAAAGTCGGTGACGTAATCGAAATCATCGGTATGACTGAAGAGCCAAAATCAACTACTGTAACAGGTGTTGAAATGTTCCGTAAGCTTCTTGACTATGCTGAAGCTGGAGACAACATCGGTGCACTTCTTCGTGGGGTAGCTCGTGAAGATATCCAACGTGGTCAAGTACTTGCTAAGCCAGGTTCTGTTAAGCCACACACAAAGTTCACTGCTGAAGTTTACGTTCTTTCAAAAGAAGAAGGTGGACGTCACACTCCATTCTTCACAAACTACCGTCCACAGTTCTACTTCCGTACAACTGATGTAACTGGTATTTGTAACCTTCCTGAAGGCGTAGAAATGGTTATGCCTGGCGACAACATCGAAATGACTGTTGAACTAATCGCTCCAATCGCTATCGAAGAAGGAACTAAGTTCTCAATTCGTGAAGGCGGCCGTACTGTAGGCGCTGGCGTTGTAGCTTCTATTCAAGAGTAATTTTAATGATAACAATGCAAGCAGCTGGATGACGATCCAGCTGCTTTTTTATTTATCTTTTGTAGTAGAAGTTGAAAGGATTCTGGTTAAACATTTCTGAAAACAGTATTTATGATATTGGTAATAGAATATAGTCCGTTGTTGGAGAAACAAACAAATCTTGGTTTCATCAACTGTAACAATGTGCGTATAAAGAAGCATCAAGCAGGTTTATCGTCACATTAAGTCCGATAATGTGCGGATAAAGTGGAACTCAGAGAGTTTATCGTCACATTAAGCTCGATAATGTGCGGATAAAGTGGAACTCAGAGAGTTTATCGTCACATTAAGTCCGATAATGAGCGGATAAAGTGGAATTCAAAGAGTTTATCGTTACATTAAGTCCGATAACGAGCGGATAAAAAGAAATTCAGAGAGTTTATCGTCAATAACTATGCGATCTTCATCAGATTCACTACTTTTAGATTACAAGACTTCAATTTGAGTTAAATGAGCAAGGAATCACCTTACTCCTCGCACACAAATTAATAATATCCAAACCAAAACTCAAATCAGTTTCTTCTATAATATATCTTCAATTTATCTTCAATCCAAAACGCCGCATGTTTTCACCAACTTAATCAACCCACGCACTACAGGAATTATTTTCTTCACGTCCAAATAGTTAGAAATCTCTTTCCCTACTTGTAAAATGCATTAGCGACCGCTATAATAGTAAAAGTGTGTTAAACATAATTAAAAAGCGGAATACTTCTTGCATTTGGGTTATGTTTTATGTATAATAGACAATGTTGGTCTTTGACTGCGATGATGCGAAAGGTTGCTGACACACCCGGCCGCTTTGCCATGGCGAGTGTGTGGGAAATTTTCGCGGAGAATGTCTATTTTAAAATAGGCGAAAAGGAGGGAAAGTAATGGCAAAACAAAAAATTCGTATCCGTTTGAAAGCTTATGATCACAGGATTCTTGATCAATCTGCAGAGAAAATTGTTGAAACTGCAAAACGTTCTGGTGCGGCGGTGTCTGGTCCAATCCCACTACCTACAGAAAAGTCAATCTACACAATTCTTCGTGCGGTGCATAAGTACAAGGATTCCCGTGAGCAGTTCGAAATGCGTACGCATAAGCGTCTGATTGACATCATCAATCCGACTCCGCAAACGGTCGATTCACTAATGCGTTTAGACCTGCCATCAGGTGTAGATATCGAAATCAAACTTTAATAAATAAACATTATAATTCACAGGAGGTGTGACTGAAATGACCAAAGGAATCTTAGGAAGAAAGATTGGTATGACTCAAGTATTTGCTGAAAACGGCGACCTTATCCCGGTTACTGTTGTAGAAGCTTCTCCAAACGTAGTGCTTCAAGTGAAATCTGCTGAGACAGATGGCTACGAAGCAATCCAGCTTGGCTTTGAAGACAAGCGCGAAAAGCTCTCTAACAAACCTGAAAAAGGCCACGTTTCAAAAGCAAACACTGCTCCTAAGCGCTTCGTAAAAGAATTAAACGGAGTCGATGTAGCAGGATATGAAGTTGGTCAGGAAGTCAAAGTTGATATTTTCGCAGAAGGCGATATCGTAGATGTTACAGGAATCTCAAAGGGTAAAGGTTTCCAAGGTGTAATCAAGCGCCACGGACAATCTCGCGGACCAATGGCTCACGGTTCTCGTTACCACCGCCGCCCTGGTTCAATGGGTCCTGTTGCTCCAAACCGCGTATTCAAAGGTAAACTTCTACCTGGACGCATGGGTGGAGAGCAGATCACTGTTCAAAACCTGCAAATCGTTAAAATTGACGCAGAGCGCAACCTTCTTCTAATCAAAGGAAACGTTCCTGGCGCTAGAAAAGCCCTTCTAAAAATCAAAGCTGCTGTAAAAGCTAAGTAATTTTTACAGGAAAGGAGGAAACAAGAATGCCTAAAGTAGCATTATTTAACCAAGCTGGTTCACAAGTTGGAGATATCGAACTTAACGATTCAGTATTTGGTATTGAGCCTAACAACCACGTAATGTTCGAAGCAGTAGTAATGCAGAGAGCTTCATTACGTCAAGGAACTCATAAAACTAAAATTCGTTCTGAAGTAGCGGGCGGTGGACGTAAGCCGTGGAAACAAAAAGGAACTGGACGTGCGCGTCAGGGTTCTATCCGTTCTCCACAATGGCGCGGTGGCGGTACTGTATTCGGTCCTGTTCCACGCAGCTACAGCTATAAATTGCCTAAAAAAGTTCGTCGTTTAGCAATCAAATCTGCTTTATCATCAAAAGTACAATCTGAAAACATCCTTGTTCTTGAAAGCCTTGCTTTTGAAGCTCCAAAGACAAAGGAATTCAAAACTGTACTTAGCGGTCTTTCTGTTAACAAGAAAGTCCTGATCGTAACAGCAGGTCTTGAAGAGAACGTAGCACTTTCAGCACGTAACATTCCTGGAGTAACTGTTGTTACTGCTGATGGAATCAACGTATTGGATGTTCTAAATCATGATAAGCTGATCATGACAAAAGCAGCTGTTGAAAAAGTAGAGGAGGTGCTTGCATAATGGATGCACGCGATATCATTAAGCGCCCCGTTATTACAGAACGTTCTTCTGATCTAATGACTGAGAAGAAGTACACTTTCGAAGTTGACACTAGAGCTAACAAAACTCAAGTTAAAGACGCGATTGAAACTATTTTCGGCGTAAACGTTGAAAAAGTTAACATCATGAATTACAAAGGTAAGTTCAAGCGTATGGGCAAGTTCGGCGGTTACACAAATAAGCGTCGTAAAGCGATCGTTAAACTTACTCAAGACAGCAAAGAAATCGAATTCTTCGAAGTATAATAATCCAATAAGAAGAGGAGGGAAACGAAATGGCGATTAAAAAGTACAAACCTACCTCCAACGGTCGTCGTAATATGACAGCATCTGATTTTGCTGAAATTACAACTGACAAGCCGGAAAAATCCTTGCTTGCTCCGTTGCACAGAAAAGGCGGTCGTAACAACCAGGGTAAGTTAACTGTTCGTCATCAAGGTGGCGGCCATAAGCGTCAGTACAGAATCATCGACTTTAAACGTACAAAAGATGGCATTCCAGGACGCGTTGCCACAATTGAGTATGATCCAAACCGTTCAGCAAACATTGCGTTAATTAATTATGTGGATGGTGAAAAGAGATACATCCTAGCTCCTAAAAACCTAGTAGTAGGTATGGAAGTTATGTCTGGCCCAACAGCTGACATTAAAGTAGGTAATGCTCTTCCACTAGCAAACATCCCAGTTGGTACAGTAGTACACAACATCGAATTGAAGCCTGGCAAAGGCGGACAATTAGTTCGTTCTGCAGGTACTTCTGCACAGGTTCTTGGTAAAGAAGGCAAATATGTATTGATTCGTTTGAACTCAGGCGAAGTACGTATGATCCTTTCTGAGTGCCGTGCAACTGTAGGTCAAGTTGGTAACGAACAACACGAATTGATCAACATCGGTAAAGCAGGTCGTTCACGCTGGTTAGGCAAGCGCCCAACAGTTCGTGGATCTGTAATGAACCCTAACGATCACCCACACGGTGGTGGTGAAGGACGCTCCCCTATCGGACGTAAATCACCAATGTCACCATGGGGCAAGCCGACTCTTGGTTTCAAGACTCGCAAGAAGAAGAACAAATCCGACAAGTTTATTGTACGTCGTCGTAAAAAATAACGGGATTGAGCTACGGTTCGCGGGAACCGTAGGGCAATCACGAAGGGAGGTTCAATCATGGGTCGTAGCTTAAAAAAAGGACCTTTTGTTGATGAGCACTTAATCACAAAGATCGAAAAGTTAAATGAAACTGAAGCGAAGAAAGTTGTTAAGACTTGGTCTCGCCGTTCAACGATCTTCCCACAATTCATCGGACACACGATTGCTGTCTACGATGGTCGCAAACATGTACCTGTTTATGTCACTGAAGACATGGTAGGCCACAAGCTTGGAGAATTCGCTCCAACTCGTACTTACAAAGGACATGGTAATGACGATAAGAAAACAAGACGTTAATGAGAGGAGGGCATCCAAATGCAAGCTAAAGCTGTTGCAAGAACAGTTCGTATTGCTCCTCGTAAAGCTCGACTAGTTCTAGATTTAATTCGAGGAAAGCAAGTTGGTGAAGCGGTAGCTATCTTAAACCTTACCCCTAAGGCAGCTTCTCCAATCGTAGATAAAGTGTTAAAATCTGCATTAGCAAACGCAGAGCACAACTATGAGATGGATGTTAATAACCTTGTCGTATCGGAAGCTTACGCTAACGAAGGACCAACGTTGAAACGTTTCCGTCCACGTGCTATGGGCCGTGCAAGTGCTATTAACAAACGTACTAGCCACATTACTATCGTTTTATCAGAAAAGAAGGAGGGATAATCAGTGGGTCAAAAAGTAAATCCAGTCGGTTTGCGTGTCGGAATCATCCGTGATTGGGAATCAAAATGGTACGCAGGCAAAGACTACGCTGATCTTTTACACGAAGACCTTAAGGTTCGTGAGTACATCACTAAGCGTTTACGCGATGCATCTCTTTCTAAAGTAGAAATCGAGCGCGCTGCAAACCGCTTGAATGTAACTGTCCACACAGCGAAGCCAGGAATGGTTATCGGTAAGGGTGGTACAGAAGTTGAAGCACTTCGTAAAGCGCTAAACGAACTTACAGGCAAACGTGTTCATATAAACATTCTTGAAATCAAAAAAGCTGATATCGAGGCGAAATTGGTTGCTGAAAACATTGCACGCCAATTGGAAAACCGCGTATCTTTCCGTCGCGCACAGAAGCAAGTTATCCAACGTGCAATGCGTGCTGGCGCTAAAGGTATCAAGACAATGGTATCCGGCCGTCTTGGCGGTGCAGACATCGCTCGTTCAGAACATTACAGCGAAGGAACAGTTCCACTTCATACTCTTCGTGCCGATATCGATTATGCTACTGCTGAAGCAGATACAACTTACGGTAAGCTAGGCGTTAAAGTATGGATTTATCGTGGAGAGGTCCTTCCTACGAAGAAGAAAAAAGAGGAAGGAGGCAAATAATATGTTATTGCCTAAACGCGTTAAATATCGCCGTCAACACCGTGGCAAGATGCGCGGTCAAGCTAAAGGCGGTACTGAAGTAAACTTCGGTGAATTCGGTTTGCAAGCTCTTGAAGCTTCTTGGATCACGAACCGTCAAATCGAATCTGCCCGTATTGCAATGACTCGTTACATGAAACGTGGCGGTAAAGTCTGGATCAAGATTTTCCCTCACAAGCCATATACTGCAAAGCCTCTAGAAGTCCGAATGGGTTCTGGTAAAGGTGCTCCTGAAGGTTGGGTAGCAGTTGTTAAACCAGGTAAAGTAATGTTTGAAGTTGCTGGCGTTTCTGAAGAGATCGCACGTGAAGCATTACGCCTTGCTGCACACAAACTTCCTGTAAAGTGCAAGTTTGTTAAACGAGAAGAAATTGGTGGTGAATCTAATGAAAGCTAATGACATTCGTGACCTTACCACTGCTGAAATTGAACAAAAAGTTAAATCATTAAAAGAAGAGCTATTCAACCTGCGCTTTCAATTAGCGACTGGACAACTTGAAAACACAGCTCGCATTCGTGAAGTACGCAAAGCGATTGCTCGCATGAAAACTGTAATTCGTGAACGAGAGATCGGCGTTAACAGATAATTGAGAGGAGGTTCTCACAATGAGTGAACGCAACCAACGCAAAGTTTATACTGGACGCGTTGTATCTGACAAGATGGACAAAACTGTTACTGTTCTTGTTGAAACATACAAAAAGCATTCATTATACGGCAAGCGTGTAAAATACTCTAAGAAATTCAAAGCTCATGATGAGCAAAACGAGGCAAAAATCGGCGACGTAGTACGTATCATGGAAACTCGTCCGCTATCTGCCACAAAACGTTTCCGCCTTGTAGAAGTGGTGGAAAAAGCTGTTATTATCTAATTGTTCGGATTAAGGTTTATTCCGAAGGGAGGTTACTCGCATGATCCAACAGGAAACACGTTTAAAAGTTGCTGACAATTCAGGTGCTCGTGAGGTTCTTACTATTAAAGTTTTGGGCGGTTCTGGCCGTAAGACTGCTAATATTGGAGACGTTATCGTTTGCACAGTAAAACAAGCAACACCAGGTGGCGTTGTTAAAAAAGGTGACGTTGTCAGAGCAGTTATCGTTCGTACAAAAACTGGTATGCGCCGTACAGACGGTTCTTACATCAAATTTGACGAGAATGCTTGTGTAATCATCCGTGACGATAAGAGTCCTCGTGGTACTCGTATCTTCGGACCAGTTGCACGTGAGCTTCGTGACAACAACTTCATGAAGATCGTTTCATTAGCTCCAGAAGTACTATAATCTATTTCAAATGCCTTTAAGGAGGTGCACACAGATGCATGTAAAAAAAGGTGACAAAGTAATGGTCATCTCTGGTAAGGACAAAGGCAAAACAGGGATCATCCTTGAAGCTTATCCAAAGCAAAGCCGTGTTCTTGTTGAAGGAATCAATATCGTGAAAAAACACGCAAAGCCTTCTCAAGTAAATCCACAAGGTGGAATCTTGAACCAGGAAGCACCTATCCATGTATCAAACGTAATGCCTGTAGATCCGAAATCCGGCAAGCCAACCCGAGTTGGTTACACTGTCGAGAACGGCAAGAAGGTACGCGTTGCTAAACAATCCGGTGAAGTTCTAGATAAATAGTCTATTGAAGAAGGGAGGTACAATCGATGAACCGCCTAAAAGAAAAGTTCAACAATGAAATTACTCCTGCTCTTATGAGCAAGTTTAACTATAAGTCAATCATGGAAGTTCCTAAACTTGAAAAGATCGTAATCAACATGGGTGTAGGTGACGCTGTTGCCAACGCTAAAGCTCTTGATGTTGCAGTTGAGGAATTAGCTACAATCACAGGCCAAAAGCCAGTCGTGACTCGTGCTAAGAAATCAATCGCTGGCTTCCGTCTTCGTGAAGGTATGCCAATCGGTGCGAAAGTAACACTTCGCGGTGAGCGCATGTACGAATTCATCGACAAGTTAATTTCAGTATCTTTACCACGTGTACGTGACTTCCGCGGGATTTCTAAGAAGTCTTTCGACGGTCGCGGTAACTACACACTTGGTGTTAAAGAACAGTTAATCTTCCCTGAAATTGATTACGATAAAGTAAATAAAGTACGTGGCATGGACATTGTTATTGTAACGACTGCTAACACTGATGAAGAAGCTCGTGAACTATTAACACAATTCGGAATGCCATTTCAAAAGTAATCTCTAATAAGAGGGAGGCGAAAACGTGGCTAAGAAATCAATGATTGCGAAACAAAAACGCACGCCTAAATATAAAGTACAAGAGTACACTCGCTGTGAGCGCTGCGGCCGTCCGCACTCTGTATACCGCAAATTTAAGCTTTGCCGTATTTGTTTCCGTGAATTAGCATACAAAGGACAAATTCCTGGTGTGAAAAAAGCTAGCTGGTAAAACTGAAAGCTCTGGAAGGAGGTAAATTAAATGGTCATGACAGATCCGATTGCAGATTTGCTAACTCGTATTCGTAACGCGAATATGGTTCGTCACGAAAAACTAGAAGTACCTGCTTCTAACATTAAAAAAGAAATCGCTGAGATCCTTAAGCGTGAAGGTTTCGTGCGTGACGTTGAATATATCGAAGACAATAAGCAAGGTATCATCCGTATCTTCTTGAAGTACGGTTCAAACAATGAGCGTGTTATCACTGGTCTTAAGAGAATCAGTAAGCCAGGACTTCGCGTTTATGCAAAATCAACTGAAGTACCACGTGTACTTAACGGTTTAGGTATCGCTCTAGTATCAACTTCAAACGGCGTTTTAACTGACAAAGAAGCTCGCGCTAAGCAAGTGGGCGGAGAAGTTCTAGCATACGTTTGGTAATAGATTTTTCTGAATGAATGGAGGTGCAACAAATGTCACGCGTAGGTAAAAAACCAATTGAAATTCCAGCTGGTGTTACTGTTACTCTTGATAACAATCACGTAACAGTAAAAGGACCAAAAGGTGAATTGTCTCGTACTTTTCACTCTGACATCGAAATCAAGATTGAAGAGAACGTAATCAACATTTCTCGTCCAACTGATAACAAAGAACATCGTGCATTGCACGGAACGACTCGTGCGGTTCTTGCTAACATGGTTGAGGGTGTATCTAAAGGATTCGAAAGAGGTCTTGAGCTAGTAGGTGTCGGTTACCGTGCAGCTAAGCAAGGTAACAAGCTTGTACTTAACGTAGGATACTCTCATCCAGTTGAAATCGAGGCAGAAAAAGGCCTTGAGATCGAAGTTCCTTCAAACACTAAGGTGATTATAAAGGGAACTGATAAAGAGCGTGTTGGCGCATTGGCTGCTAACATCCGTGACGTACGTCCACCAGAGCCTTACAAAGGCAAAGGTATTCGTTATGAAGGCGAATATGTACGCCGCAAAGAAGGTAAAACAGGTAAGTAATGCCGCATAGGTTAACGAAAGGAGTGACGTAAATGATTACGAAGGCTGATAAAAACGCTACTCGCCGTAAAAGACACGGTCGTGTCCGTGCGAAACTTAGCGGAACTGAAGCTCGTCCTCGTCTAAATGTGTTCCGTTCAAACAAGCACATTTATGCTCAACTAATCGACGATGTAAAGGGAGTAACTCTAGCGAGTGCTTCTACTTTAGATAAAGAAGTTAATGTTGAAGGCAATAACCTGGAAGCAGCAAAGCAAATTGGTGAATTGATCGCTAAGCGTGCTGTGGAAAAAGGTTATAAGTCAGTAGTATTTGACCGTGGCGGATACCTCTATCATGGCCGCATCCAGGCACTTGCTGATGCTGCCCGCGAAAACGGCTTAGAATTTTAATAAAAAAAGGAGGGACATACAAAGATGCGTCGTATTGATCCAAACAAACTTGAACTTGAAGAACGCGTAGTTACGATTAACCGTGTTGCTAAAGTTGTTAAAGGTGGACGCCGTTTCCGTTTTTCTGCTCTTGTAGTAGTAGGAGATAAAAACGGTAATGTCGGGATGGGTACTGGTAAAGCACAAGAAGTACCTGAAGCGATTCGCAAAGCTATCGAAGATGCGAAGAAGAACCTAATCCAAGTACCTATGGTTGGTACTACAATTCCACACCAGGTTATCGGACACTTTGGTGCTGGTGAAATCCTTCTGAAGCCTGCTTCTGAAGGTACAGGAGTTATCGCTGGCGGACCAGTTCGTGCGGTACTAGAATTAGCAGGTGTTGCTGACATTCTGTCTAAGTCACTTGGAACTAACACTCCAATCAACATGGTTCGTGCAACTCTTGAAGGTCTATCTCAACTTAAGCGTGCAGAAGACGTAGCAAAACTTCGCGGTAAATCTGTGGAAGAACTGTTAGGATAAGGAGGGAAATCAAATGGCTAACAAATTAGAAATTACCCTCACTCGCAGCCTGATCGGTCGTCCGCAAGATCAGCGCGAAACAGTTAAGGCTCTTGGCTTACGTAAAATGAACCAAACAGTTGAGCAACAAGATAATGCAGCAATCCGCGGCATGATCAACAAAGTTTCTCACCTTGTTACTGTAAACGAAAAATAATTTATCCTTTTTAAAATAAGGAGGTGCCAACATGAAACTTCATGAATTAAAGCCTGCAGAAGGTTCCCGTAAAGAACGCAAACGTCTTGGACGTGGTATCGGTTCTGGTCAAGGTAAAACTGCTGGTAAAGGTCATAAAGGTCAAAACGCTCGTTCTGGCGGCGGTGTACGCCCTGGTTTTGAAGGTGGTCAAACTCCTTTATTCCGACGCTTGCCGAAACGCGGTTTCACGAACATCAACCGCAAAGAGTACGCAGTCGTTAACCTTGATGCTTTGAACGTATTCGAAGATGGAACTGAAGTGACTCCAGAACTTTTAATTGAAACAGGTCTTGTCAGGAAGGAATTAGCGGGTATTAAAGTACTTGCTAAAGGAAGCCTTGAAAAGAAACTAACTGTTAAAGCTCATAAGTTCTCCTCTGCAGCCGAAGAAGCGATCAAAGCTGCCGGCGGTCAAACTGAGGTGATTTAATGTTCCAGACAATCTCCAATTTTATGCGCGTGGGTGAAATTAGAAATAAAATTCTCTTCACCCTTTTAATGTTGATTGTATTTCGACTTGGTACATTTATTCCTGTACCAAGCGTAAATGCAGATATTTTGAAAGCACAGGATGACATGAGTGTCTTCGGTGTGCTGAATACTTTCGGTGGCGGTGCGCTGCAGAACTTCTCCATCTTCGCGATGGGAATCATGCCGTACATCACTGCTTCAATCATCATCCAGCTCTTGCAGATGGATGTTGTGCCAAAGTTTACTGAATGGTCGAAACAAGGAGAAGTCGGTCGCCGTAAATTAGCTCAGTTTACCCGCTATTTCACGATCGTTCTCGGTTTCATCCAGGCTCTCGGTATGTCTTATGGCTTTAACAATATGGCAGGCGGATTATTGATCCAGAATGCCGGTATCGCTACTTACTTGCTGATTGCTACGGTTTTGACTGCCGGAACTGCATTTCTTATGTGGCTCGGTGAGCAAATCACAGCAAAAGGCGTAGGAAACGGTATTTCAATCATTATCTTTGCAGGTATCGTTGCTGGTATTCCGACAATGGTCAACCAGATTTATGCACAGCAGTTCTCTGATGCTGGGGACGCATTGTTCCTTCGCATTGTGACTATGCTGCTTATTCTATTGGCTGTAATCGCAATCGTTGTGGGTGTTATCTTCATCCAGCAGGCAACACGTAAAATACCTATCCAGTACGCTAAACGCATGAGCGCAGGAAACAACGCGGTTGGCGGCCAGAACACTCACCTTCCATTGAAAGTGAATGCTGCTGGTGTCATCCCGGTCATCTTCGCGATTTCGTTTATCGTTACACCTCCGACAATCGCTCAGTTCTTCGGCACGAATGATGTGACACTTTGGATCCAGAAGACGTTTGATTATACACAGCCGATCGGCATGATCGTTTATGTGGCATTGATCATCGCGTTCACGTATTTCTATGCGTTCATCCAGGTGAATCCTGAACAGGTTGCCGAAAACTTGAAGAAGCAAGGTGGATATGTCCCAGGCATCCGTCCGGGCAAAAACACTCAGGAATACCTGACTAGGGTTCTTTACCGTCTGACATTCGTCGGCGCGATCTTCCTTTCAGTAATTTCTGTGCTGCCAGTATTTTTCATTAAATTTGCTGGTCTGCCTCAATCCGTACAGATTGGCGGAACAAGCTTGCTGATCGTGGTCGGCGTTGCGCTTGAAACGATGAAGCAGCTTGAAGCTCAGCTTGTAAAACGCCATTATAAAGGCTTTATAAAATAAGATTTAGGGGACTCCTGGTTCCCTGAATCTTTAATAGAGACTGAGGGGGGAAATCTTGTGAATTTGGTTCTGATGGGGCTTCCGGGTGCCGGGAAGGGCACGCAAGCCGATAAAATTGTTGGTAAATACAACATCCCTCATATCTCAACAGGAGATATGTTCCGTGCAGCTATCAAAGAAGGAACGGAACTTGGATTACAGGCGAAATCATTTATGGACAAAGGAGAGCTAGTTCCTGATGAAGTAACAATCGGGATAGTCCGTGAGCGCTTAAGCAAAGCTGACTGTGAAAATGGATTCCTATTAGATGGATTCCCACGCACGGTAGCGCAGGCTGAAGCTCTGGATACTATGCTTGCTGATCTTGGCAAAAAAATCGATTTTGTCATCAACATTGATGTTGATCAAAGCATCTTAATGGAACGTCTGACAGGACGCAGGATTTGTAAGAACTGCGGCGCTACCTACCACCTTGTGTTCAACCCTCCTGCAAAGGAAGGTGTTTGTGACCGTTGTGGCGGCGAGCTTTACCAGCGCGCTGATGACAACGCCGAAACTGTTCAAAACCGTCTGGATGTAAATGTCCAGCAAACAAAACCTCTGTTGAACTTCTATGAAGATAAAGGCTACTTACGCAATATTAACGGTCAGCAAGACATTGATGTCGTATTTGCTGATATCGAAGAATTGCTTGGGGGCTTAAATTAATGATCGTTTGTAAAACCTCTCGTGAAATAGAGATTATGCGAGAAGCAGGTCGCATTGTAGCGATGACTCACCAGGAGTTGAAAAAGCATATTGCTCCTGGCATTACAACTAAAGAACTGGATGCAATTGCTGAGGGTTTCATCCGCAAACAAGATGCAACTCCTTCTTTTAAAGGTTATAATGGTTTTCGCGGCAGCATCTGTGCATCAGTTAATAACGAACTAGTTCACGGGATTCCTGGCGAACGGGTTCTTAATGAAGGCGACATCATCAGTATTGATATCGGAGCAAAGTACAACGGATACCACGGGGACTCTGCATGGACTTACCCGGTAGGAAAGATTGATGAGGAAGCCCAGCGTCTATTGGACGTTACTGAAGAGTCGTTGTTCAGAGGCTTGAAAGAAGCCAAACCAGGGGAACGTCTTTCGAACATCTCCCATGCGATTCAAACGTATGTGGAATCAGAAGGCTTTTCTATTGTTCGTGAGTATGTCGGCCATGGAATTGGGCAAGAATTGCATGAGGACCCGCAAATTCCTCATTACGGACCTCCTAACAGAGGACCTAGGCTGAAGCCTGGTATGGTTCTATGTATAGAACCAATGGTGAATGCAGGAAGCCGCTATGTTAATACGTTAGCCGATGATTGGACTGTTGTAACGGTTGACGGTAAAATGTGTGCCCATTTTGAGCATACAATCGCGATCACAGAAACTGGTTTTGAGATATTAACCAAAGCCTGATTAAAGTGATTGGCCGTCTGGCTCTGTTGTTAGTCTTTAAATAGGCGGAAATGTGATTTCTATGCGGACGGGATGCCAGCTTTATGATATAATCATAAGGTTGAGTATTTCTCAATGTTATTCTCAATTGCTTGCTGCTTAGAACGTGTCACAAATAGAGAGCTACATTCCGTCAACGCGGAGTATATGATCTAATACGATTTGAATAAAGAAGGGAGACCAGTTTATGGCGAAAGATGATGTAATTGAAATTGAAGGCACAGTATTAGAAACTTTGCCTAATGCAATGTTTAAGGTAGAATTAGAGAATGGTCATACAGTGTTGGCTCATGTTTCCGGTAAAATCAGAATGCACTTCATTCGGATCCTGCCTGGAGATAAAGTAACAGTCGAGCTTTCTCCATATGATTTGACTCGCGGAAGAATTACTTACCGCTTTAAATAAACCGTGACTCCGTACTATCAAGGAGGTTAGAGTAATGAAAGTGAGACCATCTGTTAAGCCGATTTGCGAAAAATGTAAAGTTATTCGCAGAAAAGGCAAAGTTATGGTGATCTGTGAAAACCCTAAACATAAACAAAAACAAGGATAATTTTAAAGGAGGTGCGCATCTAGATGGCACGTATTGCTGGTGTAGATATTCCACGTGAAAAGCGTGTAGTTATTGCTTTAACATACATTTACGGAATTGGCAGACCAACTGCTGAAAAGGTTCTAGCTGAGGCTGGTGTTTCTGAAGACACTCGTGTTCGCGATCTTACTGAAGAAGAACTTAACAAAATCCGTGATATCATCGACAAGTTAAAGGTTGAAGGTGACCTTCGCCGTGAAATCTCATTAAACATCAAGCGTCTAATGGAGATTGGTTCATATCGTGGCTTGCGTCATCGTCGTGGATTGCCTGTTCGCGGACAAAACACGAAGAACAACGCACGTACTCGTAAAGGCCCACGTAAGACTGTAGCTAACAAGAAAAAATAATACGTAAAGGAGGGTAACATTTAAATGGCTCGTAAAACTAATACACGCAAACGCCGCGTCAAAAAGAATATTGAAAGTGGAGTTGCGCATATTCGTTCAACTTTCAACAATACTATCGTAACTATTACAGACGTACATGGTAATGCATTATCATGGTCTAGTGCAGGTGCGCTTGGTTTCAAGGGTTCACGTAAATCCACTCCATTCGCAGCACAAATGGCAGCCGAAGCTGCAGCTAAAACTTCCATGGAACATGGTTTGAAAACTTTAGAGGTAACTGTTAAAGGACCAGGTGCAGGTCGTGAAGCAGCAATTCGTGCTCTTCAAGCTGCAGGTCTTGAAGTTACAGCTATTAGAGATGTAACTCCGGTTCCACATAACGGCTGCCGCCCGCCAAAACGTCGCCGTGTTTAATTTTTCTGTATAGAATTTGTAGTCCTGTCTATAATGGGATATGATACAAATATTTTCTAGGTATACAGAAATCATTAATCCAGTTGTTGTGCACAAACGGGAACGTATACATGGGGGAATTTCGGTAAGGTAAAGAACCTGCCGGGGTTTCGACGTTTTGAAGGAGGGTATATTTGATGATCGAAATAGAAAAACCAAAAATCGAAACGGTTGAGATCAGCGATGATGCCAAGTACGGCAAGTTTGTCGTAGAACCGCTTGAGCGTGGATATGGTACAACTTTGGGTAACTCCTTACGTCGTATCCTATTATCCTCACTCCCAGGTGCAGCTGTCACATCGATTCAAATCGATGGAGTACTTCATGAGTTCTCAACAATTGAAGGCGTCGTAGAAGATGTAACATCAATCATTCTAAACGTTAAGAAATTAGCGTTGAAAATCTACTCTGATGAAGAGAAGACACTTGAAATCGACATACAGGGCGAGGGTCCAGTAACTGCATCTGGAATAACGCACGATAGTGATGTTGAAATCCTTAATCCGGATCTTCATATCGCTACTCTTTCAAGCAAAGGTTCATTGCGTATGCGCCTCACTGCAAGAAGAGGCCGCGGATACAATCCTGCTGTCCAAAACAAGCGGGAAGACCAGCCAATCGGTGTCATTCCAATCGACTCAATCTATACGCCGGTTTCACGCGTAACTTATCAAGTAGAAAACACTCGTGTAGGGCAAATGACGAATTATGACAAGCTGGTATTTGACGTATGGACAGATGGCAGCACTGGTCCTAAGGAAGCTATTGCACTAGGTTCTAAAATCCTGACTGAGCACTTGAACATTTTTGTTGGTTTGACTGATGAAGCTCAAAATGCTGAGATCATGGTAGAGAAAGAAGAAGACCAAAAGGAAAAAGTTCTGGAAATGACAATTGAAGAACTTGACCTTTCTGTTCGTTCATATAACTGCTTAAAGCGTGCCGGTATCAACACTGTCCAGGAGCTTGCTCACAAGACAGAGGAAGATATGATGAAAGTTCGCAACCTTGGCAGAAAATCACTAGAAGAAGTAAAAGCAAAACTAGAAGAGCTAGGCTTAGGCTTACGCAAAGATGACTAGTTAATGCAGATTAACTAGGCATTTTGCTGTCAGTACTAAAACTGCCGGTTTATGACTTCAACAAAGGAGGGAAACACTCATGGGATACAGAAAGTTAGGACGCACAAGTGCCCAGCGTAAAGCAATGCTACGTGACTTAACAACTGATTTGATTATCAATGAGCGTATTGAAACTACTGAAACACGTGCGAAAGAGCTTCGTTCAGTTGTTGAGAAAATGATTACTCTTGGAAAGCGCGGAGATCTTCATGCTCGCCGTCAAGCTTCTGCTTGGGTTCGTAACGAAGTTGCAAACGCTGAAACAAACCAGGATGCAGTTCAAAAATTATTCGCTGACATCGCTCCACGCTATGCTGAGCGCCAAGGTGGATACACTCGTATTATGAAACTTGGACCACGTCGCGGTGATGGTGCGCCAATGGTAATTATCGAGTTAGTTTAATACCATTAAACACACTCAAACAAGGGCGATGGACAGTTTATACAAACTTGTTTCATCCCCTTTTTTTCTTATACTGAGGCCAAAAGCCTCTGTCGAAAACTGAAAAAAGCAGCACAAGCCAAAACGAGCGTTATGATGAGCAGGCCACTTGGAAAGAAGAGTTCACTTGCCCCATCGGCCGGTTACTTCAGGACTCTCCTGAATCGGTTAGCGATAGATGCTTCATCTATTTATAACCGGAGCTGTTCTGCCTGTCTCGTCTAGCTCATGTACCTCTCCCCAGTCCTAATAGGACCTGCAGTTGCGGATCGCTTCCGCCCGGGGAGAGGTGCAGGCTTTTTTTATATACAAAGAATTTTCATATTATATAAAAGTAAAAACAAAGAGAAGAGCCAGTTAAGAAGAGTTGAGAGGAGGGCGGAGATGAGCAAACCCTTAGTTAGAATAGAAAATGTATCTTTCAGTTATGAAGGGCAGCATACTCCCGCGTTAAAAAATATCAGTTTTGATATATTTGAAGGTGAGTGGCTTGCGATTGTCGGGCATAACGGATCTGGTAAATCTACGCTTGCAAAGCTTTTAAACGGCCTGCAATTTCCGCAGCAAGGTTCGATTGAGGTTTGTGGAGTCACTTTGTCAGAGGATACTGTATGGGATGTAAGAGAAAATGTAGGAATGGTTTTTCAAAATCCTGATAACCAATTCGTTGGAACAACGGTTCGCGATGATGTGGCTTTTGGTCTGGAAAATCATGGCATACCTAGAGAAACAATGGTAGAGCGCGTGCAGACTTCACTTGATAAAGTCAATATGGGAACCTTTCTAAATCAAGAGCCGCACCATCTGTCTGGCGGCCAAAAACAGCGTGTTGCCATTGCTGGTGTCCTGGCACTGCAGCCGTCGATCATTATTTTGGATGAAGCAACATCCATGCTTGATCCAAAAGGCCGTGCAGAGGTAATCAAAACGGTTCGTGAGTTGAAGGATCGTGAGAACATAACGGTCATTTCGATAACCCATGATCTTGAAGAAGCTGCGAAAGCGGACAGGATTATCGTCATGAACAAAGGGGAGCTATACCGTGAAGGAACTCCTGAGGAAATTTTTGAAATGGATGAAGAGCTGATTAAGCTGGGTCTGGATATTCCCTTCCCTGTAAAAATGAGTAAAATCATGCGTGAAAAAGGAATTACACTTACGAAATCATATTTGACAGAAGAAGAGCTGGTGACGGAATTATGGACATCTCACTCAAAAATGTAGAATATCGTTACCAGGCTGATTCCCCATTCGAGCGTCTCGCGATTTCAGATGTATCCATTGATGTACCTTCAGAAACGTATCTTGCGGTTATTGGCCATACAGGATCAGGCAAGTCAACTGTGCTGCAGCACTTGAATGCGCTTTTGAAGCCGACAAAAGGTTCTGTTCTGATCGGAAGCAGGGAAATCAAGGCTGGCCGGAAAGAGAAGAACTTAAAGGGTGTCCGCGAGAAGGTGGGTATTGTCTTTCAATTTCCCGAACATCAGTTATTCGAGGAGACGGTCGAAAAGGATATTATGTTTGGCCCGATGAATTTTGGCGTTACAGAGAAAGAAGCGAAGGCACGGGCAAGATCTGCAATCAATCTTGTCGGTTTACCGGAAGAAATCCTTGAAAAATCACCGTTCGATCTTTCAGGCGGACAAATGCGCCGTGTAGCCATTGCCGGAGTGCTGGCAATGGAGCCAGAGGTCATTGTATTGGACGAGCCTACTGCAGGTCTGGATCCACGCGGACGCAAAGAAATAATGGACTTATTTTATTCACTTCATAAAAAAAGAAATCTATCTACTGTACTTGTTACCCACAGCATGGAAGATGCTGCCCGCTATGCGGATGATATAGTCGTCATGCATCAGGGAAAGGTTTTTACAAAAGGGACGCCTGAACAGATTTTCTCGGATCCTAAGGCTTTATTGGAATTGGGACTGGATGTACCGGAAGTAGTTGGCTTGCAGTTGAAGATCGAAGAAGCCTTCAATACTAAGTTCAGTAAAATCAGCCTTTCCGAGGAAGAACTCGCCGAAATGGTGGCAGAGTTGATGGAAGGGGGCGGTCCAAAATGATGGAAAAAATGATCTTTGGCCGTTATGTGCCGGGAGACTCTATCCTTCATCGGATGGATCCGCGTTCCAAGCTGATCATCGTATTCCTTTTTGTGATTGTCGTATTTATCGCAAACAATGTGCTGACGTACGGAGTGTTAGCTGCTTATACGCTTATTATGGTCGGTCTGTCTAGGATTCCGCTGAGGTTCTTATACGGCGGACTCAAGCCAGTATTTTTTCTGGTGATTTTCACGTTCCTACTCCATATCTTCATGACAAAAGAAGGCGATGTCATCTTCGAATTGGGATGGCTGCAAATATATGAAGAAGGTCTAAGGCAAGGTATCTTCATTTCTCTGAGGTTCCTGCTGCTGATTCTAATCACGTCACTATTGACCTTGACCACTACGCCAATCGAAATCACGGACGGACTGGAGACATTGCTGAATCCTTTAAAGAAATTAAAATTCCCCGTCCATGAGCTGGCTTTGATGATGTCGATTTCCCTGAGATTCATTCCGACGCTCATGCAGGAAACAGACAAAATCATGAAGGCTCAAACTGCCAGGGGAGTGGAGTATAACAGCGGTCCGATCAAAGACCGAATCAAAGCGATTGTTCCATTGCTAATTCCGTTGTTCATCAGTTCGTTTAAGCGGGCGGAGGAACTGGCAGTCGCAATGGAAGCACGAGGCTACAAGGGTGGCGAAGGACGCACCAAATACCGCCAGCTGACATGGGGTATGCCGGATACTATGATGATTCTATTCCTGGCTGCAGTCACGGTTCTATTAATAGTTTTAAGAGGGTAATCACTATGCCGCGAATCAAATGCACAATTTCATACGATGGCACTGGTTTTTCCGGTTACCAGGTGCAGCCTGGCAAAAGGACTGTCCAGGGTGAGTTGGAAAAGTCTTTGGAAAAGATGAACAAGGGTACAAGCATCAGGGTCAGTGCATCTGGCCGTACAGACGCAGGAGTACATGCCCGCGGCCAGGTTATCCATTTTGATACAACGCTTGAAATTGAGCCTGCCAGGTGGCACATAGCGCTAAATTCATTATTGCCTGATGATATTGCCGTTCTTTCAGTAGACTTAGCGAAACCAGATTTTCATGCACGCTTTGACGCAGTTGGCAAGGAGTACCGTTATTTCTTGCTGCTATCCAAGCATCGGGACCCTTTCCAGCGGAATTATGCCTACCAGTTCCAGTATGAACTCGATCATGACGCAATGAGGGAAGCTAGCAAACAGTTGCAAGGGACACATGACTTCACTAGTTTTTGCTCGGCCAAAACAGAAGTAGAAGACCGGGTCAGGACGTTGAAGGAAATCGATTTTTACGAGGAGAACGGGTTCCTGGTATTCAGGTTTGTCGGTGATGGCTTTCTGTACAATATGGTAAGAATACTTGTAGGAACATTACTAGAGGTAGGGACAGGCAGGAGAGCCGCTGACACCATGCTTCAGCTGCTTGCTAACCAGGACCGAACTCTCGCCGGCAAGACCGCTCCTGGTCACGGTCTGTATCTGTGGAAGGTTTTTTATGATGAAGAAGTTTTAGCAATTCGAAAATAAATTTTAAAAAAATGATATGACAACTAATCCTGGTGTTGACAATCTCTCAACCACAGGTTAAGATATCATATGTATGTATTTTAAACCCACGATCAGCCCCGGAAGAGCTTTATCGTGTTTGAAAATATACCAACAATGAACTAGATTTTTTTTTGACTATTTAGGAGGGAAACTCATGCGTACAACGTTTATGGCAAATGCCAACAATATCGAGCGTAAATGGTACGTAGTTGACGCTGCAGGCAAGACTCTTGGTCGCCTTTCAACTGAAGTTGCAGCTATTCTACGTGGTAAACATAAACCAACTTTCACACCAAATGTTGACACTGGTGATCACGTAATCATCATCAATGCTTCACAGATCGAACTTACTGGTAAAAAACTTACTGATAAAATCTACTACCGCCACACAATGCACCCAGGTGGATTGAAGCAAAGAACAGCTCTTGAAATGCGTACTAACTACGCTGAAAAGATGCTTGAACTTGCAATCAAAGGCATGCTTCCAAAGAACTCTCTTGGACGCCAAATGTTTAAAAAGCTTCATGTATATGCTGGAAACGAGCATCCACATCAAGCACAACAACCTGAAGTTTACGAACTTCGCGGATAATTAAGAGGAGGTAATTAACTTGGCACAGGTTCAATATATCGGTACCGGTCGTCGTAAGAGCTCCGTTGCGCGAGTTCGTTTAGTACCAGGCACTGGAAAAATTACAATCAATGATCGTGAAATTGAAGACTATATCCCATTCGCAGCTCTACGTGAAGTAGTTAAGCAGCCGCTTGTTGCTACTGAAACTGTAGGAAGCTACGATATCCACGTTAACGTAAATGGCGGTGGATACACTGGCCAGGCTGGCGCAATCCGCCACGGTATCGCTCGTGCGTTACTTCAAGCTGACCCAGAATTCCGTCCAACACTTAAGCGTGCTGGACTACTGACTCGTGACGCTCGTATGAAAGAACGTAAGAAATACGGTCTTAAAGGCGCTCGTCGTGCACCTCAGTTCTCAAAGCGTTAATCTTTGCGCTTCGAAAGACTCTCAACCTCTGGTTGGGGGTCTTTTTTTATTGTTTCAGTGTTGATGCTGGGGAGGAGGATCCCTAACTGGAAAAAAACGTCCGAAATTTCCAGTTCGCCAATATATTTTGATTTTCGCCAATAAGTGAGTGATTATCGCCAATAAAATCTAATTTTCGCCAATAAAGTTAAAAATTCGCCAATATAGTTATGAAAATCGCCAATAAAATTTTTTCTTGCTTGAAAAAAGCTAGGAAATAAACATAAAGAACGAAGGAGTAGGTGAAGAAAATAAATTGCCGGTCTTTTTTAGATAAAAAGACGGAGGAAATCTACTGATTGCCTCCGTCTCAGTTTGTCGACAAAAGGGGTTCGGAATGTTCTCATTCCGAACCCCTTTTTGAATTTCAGCGGATTTTTCATGGGAAATAGACTCTCTTAGCTTTAATTCTAGGCCATTACTGGACTTCTCCATGTCCAGTTGGCCA
>NZ_JBIQOE010000148.1:0-10560 GCF_047739415.1 Mesobacillus sp.
CATAATATATTTGGGTTATATATTTTATTCTTTATGAAAGCGTTTCAACATATTTTTTATACGGAAAGGGTTTGATCCAATGTCTAAAGATTTAGCAGGAATGATCGATCACACATTACTTAAAGCAAATGCAACCGAAGCGGAGATTGTAAAGCTGGCTGAGGAAGCAAAAGAATATAAATTTGCTTCTGTTTGCGTTAACCCAACATGGGTAAAGAAGGCTGCTGAAGTTCTTAAGGATGCTGAAGGAGTAGAAGTATGTACAGTAATCGGCTTCCCTCTGGGAGCTACAACTTCAGAAACAAAAGCATTCGAAACAAAGAATGCTATTGAAAATGGTGCGACTGAAGTCGATATGGTCATCAATGTCGGTGCTTTGAAAGACAAGCAATACGATTTGGTTGAAAAAGATATCAAAGCGGTAGTTGATGCAGCAAAAGGCAAAGCATTGACTAAGGTCATCATTGAAACTTGCCTTCTTACTGATGAAGAAAAAGAAATGGCATGCAAGCTTTCTGTCAATGCAGGAGCAGATTTCGTCAAAACTTCAACTGGTTTCTCAACAGGCGGAGCAACTGTCGAAGATATCGCCCTTATGAGAAAAACTGTTGGCCCTGATATTGGCGTTAAAGCTTCCGGCGGAGTACGAAGCCTTGAGGATGCACAAAACATGATCGAAGCTGGCGCAACAAGAATTGGCGCAAGCTCTGGTGTGGCAATCGTTAACGGCCTGACTTCAGACTCTTCATACTAAGAAAAGCGTAAGCGCCTTGGTCAGCCCCGACAAGCGCTGCCCGCCTAAAAACGCCACGTCCTGTGGCTGGCGGGTCTAGCACATCGTGTGCCTCGGAGGGCCGACCGGTGAAGTCGTTCTTTTGCTGCATTGGACGGACCGAAGCGACTCGAGGGGCTAGGCGCTGAAGCTGGACAATTCTCGAAGTGAGTATACTATAAAATTGGGAATGGGGAATGGACGATGGATAAAAAAACGCTTGTTGAAAAAGCAATTGAAGCAAGAAGCACAGCATACGTTCCATATTCTAAGTTTCAGGTTGGCGCCGCAATCATTACTAGCAATGACCAAGTTTATCTTGGCTGCAATATCGAAAATGCCTCTTATGGCCTGACAAACTGTGCTGAAAGAACAGCTATCTTCAAGGCTGTATCTGAAGGCGATACTGAGATTAAGGCTATTGCAGTAGTCGCAGACACTGAAGGTCCCGTTTCTCCTTGCGGTGCCTGCCGCCAGGTCATTGCAGAGTTCGCAACTGACGATACAAAAATTTACCTTGCCAACCTGAATGGCGATGTAAAGGAAACGACAATCAGCGAAATCCTTCCTGGGTATTTCACATCCAAGGATATGGATAAGGTTGATATGTCAAAGAAAATGGTATAAATTGATTATTTCAAGTTAACAAGGGGCAACTCCTCTATCCTAATGGATAAAAGAGTTGCTCTTTCTTATTCGAACGATTTTTACTAGCAAAAGGAGGAAAGAGCCGGCCCATCAATTGGGACTGCATACATCATGGGAGACGCAGGTTTATTATTATCAGGCGCAGCACTCTTCCTGAACAGCTTAATGCTTCTGGGGAAGGCAAATGCGAAAAGCGTGGCAGTATTCAACTTATTCATCGGGGCACTGCAAGTGATTGTTCCGTTTTACTTGATTGCTGTATCTGACCAGAACAACTGGACGGTCTACAGTTTGGCAAGCATCTTTCTTTTTGGTTTTACCTATTTATATGTCGGTTTGACATTGTGGAAAGACCTTGATGGCAGCGGGCTTGGCTGGTATTCCCTCTGGGTTGCTGTCCTTGCACTCATTTATGCAGCCGTTGCCTATGTCCATTTTGAAGATATCGTGAACGCTTTGACATGGCTTATGTGGGCCTATCTATGGTTTCTGTTCTTCCTTTCAATGGGTATGAAAAAGAAGATCGAAGTCTATATCGGGAAGGTTGCGATGGTCCAGTCATGGCTGACATTGACCTTCCCGGCATTATTGTCCATGACAGGCATATGGAATACGGATCAGGTTGCCAACGCCTGGATTTACTTCTCAATTGCCGCTTTTGTTTATTTTGCTTATATTACATTAAAGCTGAAAAAAGCTTCTGCTCGAACCGAGAAATTCGCATAAAATCCAAAAACCGTCCTGCCAAATCGGCCAGGACGGTTTTTTCATAGAATTACTTAGCAAGTACGTTTGTCAGTACAGGAACGACCTGCTTCTTACGTGAAACAACGCCTTTTAATGTCGCAGTGCTGTTTTCAAGTTTAACATTGAATGCTTCCTCAACAGCAGCAGCCTTTTCACCAATCGCAAGTGCTGCGGAATCATTCGTCAAGATATCAGTGATTACCAATAAGAATAGACCAAGATTCTTTTCTGTCACTTTATTGATCAATGCTTCTTCAAGCTCTACCTTGCGCAAAAGAACATCATTGACATCAACTGTGTTTACCTGTGCGATTTCAACCTTGGAATCTCCCATTTGGAATTCCTTAGCATCAAGGGAAATAAGCTCTTCAATTGTTTTGCTGCTTAGATCCGCACCAGCTTTTAGCATTTCAAGACCATATTCCTCAGCATCCACACCTGCGATTTCAGCCAATTCACGCGCTGCTGCAACGTCTTGGTCTGTGCAAGTCGGGGACTTGAACAATAACGAATCAGAGATAATGGCAGAAAGCATCAAGCCTGCGATGTTTTTATCAATTTCAATATTGTTTTCCTTGTACATCTTATTCAAAATTGTCGCAGTGCAGCCTACTGGCTCAACGCGGAAATATAATGGATCGCTTGTCTCAAAATTCGCCACACGGTGGTGGTCGATGACTTCGACGATTTGAACATCTGTAATGTCCTCAGCGCTCTGCTGGCGTTCGTTGTGGTCAACCAGAATTACTTTATCCACTTCTTCTGAAACTCTCCCAGCAAGGCGTGGTGCTTCAGCTTTGAAGTAATCAAGAGCATACTGAGTTTCTCCATTGACTTGGCCCAAACGTACTGCTTCCGCATCGACCCCAAGCTTTTGCTTTAAGTTAGCATAGGCAATGGCAGAGCAGATTGTATCCGTATCAGGATTTTTATGTCCAAAAACAAGTACTTTTTCCATCATGACACTCCTCAATAACAAATTAACACGGGCATTCTAGCAAAAGAACCCGTATATCCCATAAATAATATACGCTAAAATGGAAAGATTTTAAACAGCTTTGTGTTAATTAGCTTTGCTTTTATCTATCTCTTATTTTACGAATAGAAATAAAAGATCCGGAATATTTCATCCGGATCCTGAAAAAATCAGATTTGCTCTAACAGTGTTTTTGTTTCAGAGTAAACGAGGTTGTGTGCTTCAGCTACTGCCTGGTATGTCACGTAGCCATTAAGCGTGTTGATTCCTTTTAATAATGCTTCATTGTCCAGGCAAGCCTGCTTGTATCCTTTGTTCGCGATTTGGACAGCGTAAGGCACTGTCACATTAGTTAACGCGATTGTTGATGTTCTAGGAACTGCACCTGGCATGTTTGCAACTGCGTAGTGAACAACGCCATGCTTTTCATAGGTAGGATTGTCATGTGTCGTGATTCTGTCAGTTGTTTCGAAAATTCCGCCCTGGTCGATTGCGATATCGACAACAACTGAACCTGGGTTCATCGACTGGATCATTTCTTCTGTTACAAGCTTAGGAGCCTTCGCACCTGGAATCAAAACGGCACCGATTACAAGGTCAGATGCTTTGACTGCTTCCGCAATGTTCAAAGGATTAGACATTAGCGTTGTAATGTCAGAACCAAAAATATCATCAAGCTGACGAAGACGGTCTGGGTTCAAGTCGATCATTGTGACCTGAGCACCAAGCCCGACAGCCATTTTTGCTGCATTCGTGCCTGCAACACCTCCACCGATGATTGTTACTTTTCCTCTTTGGACACCAGGAACGCCTCCAAGCAGGATTCCTTTTCCTCCGTGTACCTTTTCAAGGAATTGCGCACCGATTTGTGTAGACATACGGCCAGCAACCTCACTCATAGGTGTAAGCAATGGAAGAGAGCCGTTAGCCAGCTGTACAGTTTCATAAGCGATGCCGACCACCTTGTTCTCGATCAAAGCCTTTGTCAGCTCTGGTTCTGGAGCTAGATGTAGATATGTAAATAGAATCAAGCCTTCACGGAAATAACCGTATTCTTCTTCCAGAGGTTCTTTAACCTTCATGACCATATCCTGTGCCCATGCTTCTTCTGCACTTCCAACGATCAGAGCGCCGGCAGCCTTGTAGTCTTCATCTGTAAAACTTGAGCCAATTCCAGCTCCAGTCTCAATGAAAACTTCGTGCCCGAAATTTACAAGGTTAACTACTCCTGCAGGCGTCATAGCCACACGATTTTCATTATTTTTTATCTCTTTAGGTACACCGATACGCATTATTGCATACCTCCTATATAATAATTGCCCTACCATTTCAGCCCTGCCATCACTATATCATTTTTACAAATAATGAAATAGGAAAAATAGGTTAAGTAAGCTAGGATGAAAACACTTTCATTTTAGTAGAAAAAAATGCTTTTGGCAAAACAATTCGTACAAAATTCCCTAAAATATACTATTCTGTATATTTTTAATTTTTGAGAAAATATCAAGGCAACTTAAAAGGCTTGCTGAGAACAGTGATTCACAGCAAGCCTACTCAATCATTTTGTGTTCAATTCTAAGAGAATATTGAATTGAACCTACTCATTCGAAATAGCTTCTACCTATGTTCTTCGTTGTTTTCTACTGCAGCTTTCATCTGTTCCTGCGGGACTACCCCGCTGTTGTATGAATCCATGATTTGCTGGCTTACCTGCATGACACCCTGGTCATCAAAATCATAAAGCGACCGGCCTGGCTGTTCCTTTTTATCCATGTGAATTCCTCCTTCAATATGATGCTTGCATCTTTAGTTTTCGTTGGATTGTCACAGCTATACCAAGGAAACTATTGTATAATATAGGTAAAGGAGGCGAGAACTATGGCACTTTATTATAAGAACATTTTAGTTGCCGTTGATGGTTCTAAACAAGCAGCATGGGCTTTTAAAAAAGCCATTGAGATCGCAAAAAGAAATGACGCGAGTCTGGTCATGACCCACATAATCGATTTACGCACCTTTGCCACAGTTGAGGCATATGACCGTACCATCTCGGAGCGAGCGACACAATTTGCTACAGAGTTGATGGAAAGCTACAAACAGCAGGCAATCGAAGCTGGGATCAAAGACGTAGAATATGACATCGATTATGGTTCACCAAAGGTCAAGATTGCGAAAGATGTTGCAAAGAAATATAACGCCGACCTGATTATCTGCGGAGCAACAGGAATGAACGCAGTGGAACGCTTCTTCATTGGAAGTGTCTCCGAGCATATCACCCGCTATGCATCATGTGATGTCCTGGTTGTCCGGACTGACAAAGAAAATTAACCTCAATAACCATACAAAAAAGCACGCAGCTTTTCGATACTGCGTGCTTTTTCCATTTATAGTGATGTTTTTGCTTTTTCGATTTGGATTTTAACCTGTGAAAATCCTGTGCCTCCAGCGCTGTTCCGTCTTTCCACTGCGTTATAAGGATTCAAGGCCTCGTATATATTTTCATCAAACAATGGGTTCATAGATTTGTATGCTTCTAGTGGCAGGTCTGCAAGATAGCACCCTTTTTGGATACACTCAAGGACAAGTTTGCCGACGATTTCATGTGCCTCACGGAATGGTACTCCTTTTGCTGCCAGATAGTCAGCCAGCTCCGTGGCATTTGAAAAATCATTCTTGACCGATTTGGCCATCTTCTCCTCTTTCACCTTCATCGAACCGATCATGCCAGCGAAAATTTTCAGGGAGCCCTTCACTGTTTTGACAGTATCAAACATGCCCTCTTTATCTTCTTGCATATCTTTGTTATATGCTAAAGGCAATCCTTTCAATACCGTCAAGAGTCCCAACAGGCTGCCATAGACACGGCCTGTTTTACCGCGAATCAGTTCAGCCATATCCGGATTCTTCTTCTGCGGCATGATGCTGCTGCCGGTCGTAAAGGCATCTGATAGCTCGATGAACTGGAACTCCTGACTCGACCAAAGAATGATTTCCTCACACAATCTTGACAGATGCATCATTAAAATAGAGCTGCCTGAGAGGAACTCAAGTATAAAATCGCGATCGCTAACAGCATCCAGGCTGTTTTCATAGATGCCCTCAAACCCAAGAATTTCTGCTGTCATATGGCGGTCAATCGGAAAAGTTGTTCCCGCAAGCGCCCCGGCACCAAGCGGTGAAAGATTGATTCTTTTCATGCTATCCATATAACGCTGTTTATCCCGGTCAAGCATCCAAAAGTAAGCCATCAGATGATGCGCAAAAGAGATTGGCTGTGCTCTTTGCAAATGTGTATAGCCGGGCATCAGTGTTTCAATATTCTGTTCAGCCTGATGAACTAAAGTCTTTTGGAACTCATTGATCAGCTCGATGATTTCGGATACCTGTTCTTTAAGGTACAAGTGCATATCTGTCGCCACCTGATCATTCCTGCTTCTTGCCGTATGGAGCTTGCCGCCGGTTGGACCGATCAATTCAGTCAGGTGGTGTTCAATGTTCAAATGGATATCCTCAAGCTTAGCTGAGTATTCCAATTCGCCTTTGGACGCTTTTTGCCGCAAGGATTCCAAACCTTGAATGATTACATCCGCTTCATCCTCTGTAATAACCCCGCACTTTGCAAGCATTGTGGCATGGGCGATACTGCCCTCAATATCCTGATCTGCTAGTTCCTGGTCAAAGCCAATCGATGCCCCGAACTCATCGACCCAGTCCTCTGCGGATCCGGTGAATCTGCCTCCCCATAATTTTTTCACACTGTCACCTTCTTGCCCTGGACCATGCTGTGGACAACTGTTGGCAGTCCCCACAGATTGATAAATCCAACAGCAGCACTGTGGTCGAACTCATCATCCGCAGTGTAAGTAGCCAGCTTTTCATTATATAAAGAATACGGAGATTTTCTGCCTTCGATGATCGCATGCCCTTTGAAAAGCTTGATACGTACAGTACCTGTGACATGCTTTTGGGTTGACTTCAGGAAAGCTGCCAGTGCTTCTTGAAGCGGAGAGAACCATAGCCCTTCATAAATCAATTCTGTCATTTTTTTCTCAATTACCGGTTTAAAATGGGCTACCTCTTTTACAAGCGTGATATCCTCAAGTTCCTTATGTGCTTTAATCAAAGTCATCGCGGCAGGAGCTTCATATACTTCACGCGACTTGATGCCGACAAGACGGTTTTCCACATGGTCAATCCTTCCTACCCCGTGCTTGCCTGCAACAGCGTTCAGCTCAAGAATCAATTCTGAAAGGGGATAAGCTTTGCCATCAATCGCTGTTGGAACACCCTCAACAAATTCAATCTCGATGATATCCGGTGTATCCGGCGCGTCTTCAAGCTCTGCTGTCAATTCATAAGCCTCAACTGGAGGCGCCTGCCATGGATCCTCGAGAATGCCACATTCATTGCTTCTTCCCCAAAGATTCTGGTCAATTGAGAATGGGCTGTCCAGATTGATTGGAATCGGAATCCCATTGTTGGCTGCATAAGCAATTTCTTCCTCACGTGACCATTTCCACTCACGGACAGGAGCAATCACCTTTAGATCCGGGTTCAAGGCTTTGATTGATACCTCGAATCGAACCTGGTCATTTCCTTTCCCTGTGCAGCCATGCGCTACAGCTGTTGCCCCTTCCATTTCGGCTATTTCTACTAGTTTCTTAGAAATCAATGGACGTGATAGCGCAGACACGAGCGGATATTTCCCTTCGTATAATGCATGGGCCTGTAGGGCGAAAAGTGCATAATCATTGGCGAATTCTTCTTTGACATCCAGGACATATGACTGAATTGCGCCGACCTTCAAAGCTTTTTCTTTTATGAATTCAAGATCCTTTCCTTCACCAACATCAAGGCAGCAAGCTATTACAGCGTAACCTTGGTCCTTCAGCCATTTGATTGCAACAGATGTATCAAGCCCGCCAGAATAGGCAAGCACCACTTTGTTATTAGTCATTTTTCATGCTCCTTTTTTATTCGGATATTTATTCATTTAAATAAATTTTTATTCATGTTTATAAAGTTAACAGGTTTTTGGGCACATTTCAAGATAAAATGTATTTTTTTATTGACCTCGTGAATGCCTCTTGAATCAGACTAGTGTGGAAGCAGGTTTGAAAGTATAGTAGAATGTAAGCAAGATTACCGGAATGGGGGCACCATTAGATATGGAACAATATTTTCTTTTTAACAGCCGACTGGGCATTCCCCTGCCAGACTTAAAAGAAAACTGGGAAGAATATGACCTTGGCACACGACACGGAATTCTCCTCCACTGGGAAAAAATTCGCGGCAGCATTCCTGACCGGATCGCAGAGCTTGAAAAAACAATCAACCTGAAACAAGCCCAGCTTTCCGATGAAAGCAACTTCATCCGCTCATGCGAACTGAACAGTGAAATTTCCGAGCTGGCGTCCATCATCAATGACCTCTGGCTCTGGTATCGCACCCAGCAGGATATTTCATCAGAGAAAGTGCATCGATAACACTTTTATTTGCATAAAAAATAGCCTGGAAGCACCAGGCTATTTTTTGTTTTTACTTTTATTAAGGCTCTTTTCTCAAACTTTATTGCTATTGAATACAAAAATGGATCTAATCACCATATTCCTTCGTAAAGCTGACGCTTCTTATGAGAAAAGAGCATGCAAACTTGATACCGACCTGCAAAACGTGTATATATTACGTTAAAATCGGCTTTAAGATTTTAACAACAATCTTTACGAAAACAACCTTTATTAAAAGAATAAACGGCACCTATTATCAAAGCAGCCCCTGTGAATCTCAACACACAGTTCCCGAATGGACTGAGTTGATGAATGGTTGAACCAACCAGAATACTGCCGATTAAAATAAAAATAATCGCGATTAATAACCTCATCATGTATGCTCCTTTTGAAGTTTTTTTCCCATAATAACATAAGATTTTTCATTACCATTTGGATAAAAGGCATCATTTAAAACGATCCATCCCAGGCTCTCATATAGGCTGCGGGCAGGAGCATTATTAGATTGCGTAGTTAATACCGCAGTCTTTTGTTCTACACCGTCTATCAACCGGGTTTCCAGCTGTTTTGCCAGCCCTTGATTCCTAAATGAAGGATGCACTCCCAATTCAACGAACTCCAAACAATCCTCTAACCAGGTTTGATACTCTTCTGGGTTGAACGCTTTCGACAGCAACCCATGATAATACTGTCCCGGTTGAGAAAAGTATCCATAAGCATAACCAGCCACTTCCCCCTTCTCAGAAATAGCCACAAACCCTCTGTAGCCATCATAGCCTGCATGCCTCAACACTCGATCTCTAATGGAACAATCTTCTTGATTCCATACTTGTTGATATAAATCCGCCACCTGGTTCATTAGCTCTTCATTTCTACTAATTTCTCTATATTCGAACATATTTAAGGACTCCCCCCTGAGCTGTTATTTTGACTGCTTTATTTGTGATTAGCTCAAACCTGTCATGATTCCGAGGTTTTATTGACAGGTTTACTCTTGTTCACTTCAAACCTGTCACGATTCCGGTGTTTTCTTGACAGCTTTGTTTGTGATCAGCTCAAAACCTGTCATGATTCCGAGGTTTTCTTGACAACTTTTACTGTGTTTCCCTCAAACCTGTCACGATTCCGAGGTTTTCTTGACAGCTTTGCTTGTGTTCTCCCCAAACCTGTCACGATTCCGCTGTTATTTTGACAGCTTTTACTGTGTTTCCCTCAAACCTGTCACGATTCCGCTGTTATTTTGACAGCTTTGCTCGTTTTCCTCTCAAACCTGTCTGAACTTGCCCCTGCTTCTGACCGGTTCTCGAGATTTTCCTTTAATAATCACAGTCATCTTCCTTTTATCTGGAAACTCCATTCAGTTATTCGACCATGTTTTCACAATTTCCTTTTTATCCACAAAAAAAGATGAAACCCTTAAAGGTTCCATCTCAGTCATGAATTATAAATCTTTCGTCAATTCTCTTACCACATGTCCAATCTCTGGAATGATCAGTTTTTCCATTGCCAGGCGAACAGCTCCTGTTGATCCTGGTGTGGAGAAGACGGCTCGGTCATTCACGACTCCGGCTGCTGCTCGTGATAGCAGGGCAGCTGAACCGATATCATCGGTATAGCTGAGCATGCGGAAAATCTCACCGAACCCTGGAATTTCTTTTTCAAAGATGCTTTGGACTGTTTCGATTGTGACGTCACGTTTGGCAATTCCTGTGCCGCCGTTCGTTAGGACCACATCAACATCGGAGTTGCTGCAGCCTTTTATCACTTCAGATTTAATCGGTTCCACTTCATCTTTTACAATCACGTAATCGACGATCTTATGTCCTGCAGCCTCGAGCATTTCCATCATCAGCTTGCCGCTTTTATCTGTATCTGGCGTTCTTGTATCGCTTACTGTTATGACTTTGCAG
>NZ_JBIQOE010000149.1:0-4367 GCF_047739415.1 Mesobacillus sp.
ATTTGGACAGGACATTGACCTTCCTACTAATTATAAGGATTTTTTTATGTGTATTAAAGGTTATATTTAACATTAGTGTCAATTACTAGGTTATATCTTCGGGTTGACAATAATTAATTTTATTTATGCAACGCTAGTGTAGAAGATTAAAAAATGAGGGCAATTTATAGTTATTGTTAATCCAGCAGTATAATTTCGTTATTAAGGAGTATTGTTGCCTGTTTCTGCGCCAGTTACTGCAGCAACTACTTTATCAAACATTAAAATAATCTGTTCTCTTAATAATCCTAGAGCTGCAACAACCGCAACCGCAATAACTCCAAGTACCAAACCGTACTCAGTCATACCTTGTCCTTGTTCTTCTGTGAATAAAGCTTTCATTTTTGCTTTCATTGTTAAAAACCCCTTTTCATTTTATTAGTTTGATAGAATGACCGACTTTCGTTCCGGTATTCCGGATCGTGCCTTCTGGCAGCTCGAACACGGAATACGCACCTTTGCAGCGCTTTCCCATTTTCGCAGGCTCTAGTTGTTCGTCCGTGCCCACAATCTCATTGTTCTCGTTGATGTAAAGAACATCGATGGAATAGTTCATAAAAAAGGTATGGATGGACCGGCAGGGCTGTATGTAGAGACTGTGGCCGTCTGACAAGCTGTCTGTCAGCATCAACCCTTTGAATCTGCTGAAAAAGGTATCTGCTATTTTCACATCCGCTGCCAATTCTTTGCCGTTCGATTCGTTCACAAGTCTCATTCCGCTTTTCACCTCCGACTGTACAAAAATAACCCCGCCTTTACCGAAAGGGGGGTAACTGAATACATATTTCATGTAATCCACCCTGATCTTTCGGTAGCTGGCTGGCTTAGCAATGAATTGCCGTAGCCCCTTTAGCTTTGCGTCGCTGGTTTTCACCAGGTTTGCCTTTATCGAGAAACAGTGTATATCCGACTGATCTCTTATCCACATCATAATTTGAAAGTCTCTTCAACAAAATCCACCAAAATTCCTGATTTTTCTAAAAATTCATCCGGTTCTTTTGAATCAGGAAAAATAAACTACCTTACCGATAGCTAGTACTTAAATCCCAGATTATGAATTTAACAATTTTTCCATGTTAATAACAAAGATGAATTAAGCAATTCGCATGAATATTTTGACATGCTCAATTGAATTATTAATAGGTATATCGATTTGTTTTCTATGAATTCTTCACCCTTGGATAGGACCTTTAACCATACCTTTTCCAAAATTTTTAGAAATTCATAATAAGTTTGCATTTCTTTTGAAAAACCGTCATGCTAAAAAGGGAAAAGACAACAAAGTAATAGAGCGAGCAGGTGAAAAAATGATTGAAATAAGAACTTCTGAAATTAGCGATGGTGAATTCAATAGAGGGGTATTCGCAAAACGTGATATTGCAAAAGGCGAATTGATCCATGAGGCTCCCGTTCTTTCTTATCCGAACGACCAGCATGTCCACATCGAGAAGACGGCGCTTGCTGACTATGCCTTCGAATATGGCATTAACCATTCTGCAATCCTCCTTGGTTATGGGATGTTATTCAACCACTCATATGAGCCTAATGCAACGTATGAAATCAATTTCGACAATCACACATTTGATTTCTATGCCTATCGCGATATCAGCGCTGGGGAAGAAATTTTCATTAATTATAATGGGGAAGAGGATAATAACGATCCACTCTGGTTCAACAAAGAAGAATAACAAGGAAAGCGGCTTCCATTTAGGAAGCCGCTCTTTTTATTAGGAGGGATCGTCCTATGTCTCAAGACAATCCAGTTCAACAATCACCGTGGTCCCTTGGCCTTTTTCACTGACAATCTTCATTGTGCCATTATGCTCCTGGATGATTTTATTGCTGACGGTCAGTCCAAGCCCGATTCCTTTATCTTTTGTGGTATAAAAAGGCGTTCCAAGGTATCGCAGCCGGTCCGATTCGATGCCTGCCCCCTCGTCGGCAATGCTTACCAGTACTTTACCCGGTTCATTCAACTGAAGGTCGATATAGATATTTCCGCCTTCTGCCATCGATTCAATCGCATTTTTTAAGAAGTTCAGAAATACTTGCTTTAGCTGGTGCGAATTGCATGACAGCTCGCAATTTTTTTCTGGATAATTAGTGATGATTTGGACATTATGCATTAGCGCCTGCGGATGAATGATGTTAATTGTGCTGTCAAGGATTGACTTCAGATCTTCTTTTACATACTGCACTGCCTGAGGCTTCGCCAGTGACATGAACTCATTGACAATCGTATCGATCCTGTCGAGTTCATTCATGATGATGGCAAGGTAATCCGCTTGCTTCTTCTTATCGAGACATGTCTGCAATAACTTCGAAAATCCCTTCAACGAAGTCAGCGGGTTGCGTATTTCATGAGCCACTCCCGCTGCCAGCTGACCGGTGACAGAAAGCCTGTCAAGATTCCGGATGGTAGCATCCTGCTTGACCCGGTCCGTAATATTTCTGCCGACACTGACAAAGGACTCTATCTCTTTTTTCTCATTATATATCGGTGAAAAATTGTACTCTGTGTAAACCGTAATTTGATCACAAGTCGTAAATTTCTTCCGTAAAATCTGCGGCTCGCCTGTTTCGATAATTTCTGCCAGTTTTTTATCAAGAATGGCATCTTCCTCAGGAGACAAAAATTCACTCAGGCTTCTGCCTACAATTTGTTCCGGCTTCAGACTGATTACTTTTTCATGTGAGGGTGAAGCATACACAATAACCTTATCCTTATTAATCACCTTGATCATGTCAGTCGTATTTTCGGTGATCAATTCATACAATTCCCGGGTTCTATTTAGTTCACGCTCCATGCTCACTATTTTGGTGATATCACGGTATATCGCAATGATCGCTATGATTTTTCCGTGCTTATTTCGGAAAGGAGAATAAGAGACTGCAATATCCAGCATTGACCCATCTTTATGGAATCGTTTCGTTATCATATTGGTAAATGCTTTTCCATTCTGGACTTCAGAAATGATTCCCGGGACGAAATCGGGATTTGAAAACTCATAAAAAGTTCTCCCAATCAAGTCTTCTTCTGTATAGCCGAAAATTTCCGTGTACTTATGGTTGATCCTTAAAAAACGATTCTCCATATCGACAATAGCAAATCCGTCAGCCGTGCAATCCAGAAATAAACTCAGCAGTTCATCAGGATTATAGTTCGTTTCATCATCTGTTCCAAATATAGGGAAACTACTTCGCATAGAGATCTCTCCAAACTTTTTCAACCTTATAACTCTATTTTACAGAAGATTATGATATTAAAAAAGAAGTATTTGGTTATCTCTCTAGTAAAAGTAAAAACCGCTATCTCTAAAAGATAGCGGCAGGAATTGTTATAAGGACAAATGAGCGATTACTTTATCCACCGCAGCCTCCGCCTGATCGATACAACCAGGTATGCCAACACCCTCGAATGACCCTCCGGCAAGGAAGACACCAGGGAGCTCCTCGTCGAGTTGCTTTTTAACATGGACAATCTTTTCAAGATGCCCAACCGTATATTGCGGCATCGCTTTTCTCCATCTCGTTACAACATGGAAAATTGGTTTTGCGGTGATATTAATCGTCTTGTTCAAATCTTTTAAAACCAGTTCAACGATTTCCTCATCTGATAGTTCGACTGCTTCCTGGTCATCCGGTTTGCCTACATAGCATCGGAGCAATGCCATATCTTCAGGAGATGTGCCGGGCCATTTCTTGTGTGTCCAAGTACATGCGGTGATCCGAAAATCGCTGTTTCTGGAAACAAGGAAGCCAGTTCCGTCGATATCCTTTTCAATCGCCGATTTCGGAAATGCCATCGCGACATTTGCCACCGAATTGGATGGCATTTCTTTGAACTGTTCCATGAATGCATACTCCGAAAGCATGCGCTGCGCATGGAAATGATCCGTCGTGATGACGACACTGTCCGCTGATTCAACCTCTCCAGTTTCAAAATGGACTTGATAGGTACTGCCTGTTTTCACTACCTTTTTTACAGCACTTTCCTTGACGACTGTTCCTTCTTCCAGGCGGCTTTCAACCTGGTGAATCAGCTCCTCAAGGCCTGTCGACAATGAGATGAACATTCCTTTTTTGGAGGCAGGCTTTTTAGCTGTTTTTGGCGGCTTTGGCATCGACTTATTTAATCCAATCACAAGGCTCCGATGCTTCTGCTCGATTTCATAGAAATTCGGGAACAAAGCCATTAAGCTGAGCTCATCAATATCACCCGCATAGATACCTGATAATAGTGGATCAATCAGGTTGTCGACTACCTCATCACCTAGCCGATGGCGGAAAAAGGCTCCAAGCGACTGGTCTGCTTTCGGCTCGCCTTT
>NZ_JBIQOE010000150.1:0-2699 GCF_047739415.1 Mesobacillus sp.
GCAATGATGCTTCTACCGTCTTCAAACCCAATTGTGCTCGTTCAGGTTTATATCTATGCAGCAACACTCTTGATAGATGTAACATTGCATGATTAAGCATATTCACTGACCATAAATCATTGCCGCGTGCTGCAGATTTTTTATATTGAAAAAGAAACCAGACGGTGTCATCGACTGCATCCTGGAATTCATTTTCAGATAACCTGAGGTTTTGAGTGTTTTTGAACTTTTCCAAACGGTGATCCGGGTCGTAAATGACTTTAATGAAGTCTTTTTCAATAAAAGTCTGCTCTGTTACTGTAAATAAATCGAAATGAAGCATATTTTCATATACGGCAAGAATCTGTGGTGCAACGATGAAAATGTCGTCATGAAAAAGTAATTTTCCATATGACTCTAGATGATGTATCCGAGTGTGAAGGAAATCATCAAGGTCTTTCTCTTCCACAAGGCAATACAAATCCAAATCAGAATGTTCGTCTTGCTCGCCGCGTCCAACAGATCCTTTCACAAAAATAGCTTGAACTCTTTTGTCTCGTTTAAGGCTATTTGACAAAACTTCAAGTGCATCATTTAACATCGTCTTTACTCGCCCAGCCAGTCTATCAATTCATCGAAACTTTCCTTCACATCTTCATATCCAACTTCATACAATTGAGTCAGTTTATCGGGATTGCGCTCAACTCTTCCCACTTTGAGATCCTTTGAAGGCCTTATTACGAAGACTTCATTTTTTGCTTCAAGTTCTTCAATATAGTCAAGAGTTTCGTTATACATCTTGTAGCGTGTCTCAAGCGCGGTGTGCAGCCCTTTGTATTCCTTATATACATATCTTGGCAGCCAGGAAAGGGAAGATTTCTTCTTGCGATATCCTTTTGGTTTCGTTAAAACAATGACGCTTTTTTCCACGCCATCAGCCATTGCTTTCCTTATTGGAATTGGATCCGCAATGCCGCCATCCATCAACGTCCTGCCCTGGAACTCGATAGCCGGTGCCATGAAGGGCAGTGTACTGGAGGCTCTGATGATTTTAAGGAAATCCTCTGGCACATCATTTTTATCAAAATATACCGGTTCGCCGGTGATACAATCGGTCGTACCAACAAGAAACTTTTCAGCAGCGCTGTTGAACGTTTCAAAATCAAATGGAACGAGCTCATTAGGGAGCTTATTAAAAATGAAGTCCATCCCGAACAATTCCTTTTTTAATAGTAAATTTTTATAAGAAATATAATCTTGGTGTCTTACATAATCAATCGTGACCTGCTTGTTGCGTCCAGGCTGCCTGGCAACATAGGAAGAACCCTGGCATGCACCTGCAGAAACCCCGATGACATACGGGAAAAATAATTCTTTTTCTAAAAAGTGCTCCAGCACCCCTGCAGTGTAGACACCTCTCATGCCTCCACCTTCAAGAATCAAACCACTGCTAAACACTCATACTCCCCCTTAAAATCTATTTCTATCAGTCTCATGTTGTTTTCTATAAAAATAGTCTATCACAGAGTATGCAAATTTTTACAAGTTATGATTGTGAAAAAGTAATTTTGGGGATTTCATCCTCATGCACAAATATAAAATGCTCGACTAAATTTTATTGGTAAAATAAATCATCCGCTGTCGTAAACAAATCTGTATCGTTTACTCATATTTATGTCGGGTAAAAGTTCAATATAGTTTGGAAAGATGCGCGGTTAGCGGATCAGAAAATCTAATAAATTTAGGGATTTACATAATGGCTATTTTTGATGTTGAAAAAAGGAGGTAGGGGCTGTGGAGTTAAATAAGGAAGAATTAAAGCAGGCAGGTTTGCCGTTTTTGCTGATGATCGCTGGAGCTGGATTGTCGGTTCTTTTTATCGTCATATTCTCGGAATTAGCTGAGGAAATACTGGAAAACGAAATCATTGCGATTGATGAGGCGTTCATAAAAAGGATTATACAGATCGAAAACGGTACTCTGGACCAAATTATGATTTTTGTTACTGAGCTAGGTTCTGTTTGGTTTTTGTCGTTATGCACACTTGCTGCAGTAATCGCATTATGGGTAAAGGCAAAGGATAAATTAGGCATTCTGTTTTTATTGATTGCCATCGGTGGCGGGGGAGCGCTGACCAAATTGTTGAAACATCTTTACGGAAGAGGGCGTCCTTCTATTAATCCTGAGATCGATGCAATTGGCTACAGTTTTCCAAGCGGACATTCAATGGGTTCGCTGATTTTTTATGGATTTATCGCCTATTTGATTGTCCGCTCTGCCAGAAAGCCTATCATTAAAGGGACTGCCATTGCGGTTGCGGGCTTTCTGGTTATCTGGATAGGATTTACTCGAATCTACCTAGGAGCCCACTTTCCTAGCGATGTCCTGGCGGGCCATTTAGCCGGTGCAATCTGGCTTATGATTAACATACTTGCCCTGGAATGGATTAAATGGCAGGGTGATAATTTCATTAAAGTTACCAGGGAATTTAAGCGATTTATCAATAACCACTAAATATATTCAACTTTTTTCAGATTTATTCAGTTAATAGATGATGGATCATCCTTGGGGTATTTTCAAAAAACTGTTTCATGATGCGATAATGATTCGTTTCTTCCAGCTTTCTTTTAAAAATACCTTCTTCACTGAATTCATAGATCGCTGCATCTGGATAGGCCATGATGATTGGCGAATGCGTTGCGATGATCAGCTGGGAGTTA
>NZ_JBIQOE010000151.1:0-9959 GCF_047739415.1 Mesobacillus sp.
AAACTGATAGGTCTTTTATCCTATTTTTAAAAATGAGCATTATGCATGATAAAAATTAACTGAAAGTACATAGACAGATTATTTCAGATTCTTTACAATTAGGAATATAATGACGAAATTCAGCAAGGAATTACAAAATTCAGCAAAATAATCCAGTGTGGCAATTGTGGGGTGCAAAAATTGAAGTTGTTTTCAAACACTGTATCAACCCTCGAGCATGCGTTGAACTATTCTTCTGCGAAGCAAAAAGTCATTTCGCAGAATATAGCGAATGTTGATACACCGAACTATAAAGCAAAGGACGTGTCTTTCAAGGCTGTATTTCAGGATGTGATGGGGAAATCCTTTCAAGCGAATAGATCAGATGCCCGCCATTATGAATTCAGCAGCAAAGCGAGTCGTTTGCCTGGAGTCGTTACTAATCCAAACGTGAATTATAACGAGAATGGGAACAGCGTTGATTTGGATAAAGAAATGGCCGATCTGGCTACAAACCAAATTTACTATAATGCGCTGACTGAGAGGATTAATGGGAAATTTAACTCTCTCCAAACAGTCATAAGGGGAGGTAAGTAAGAATGACCATGTTTCATAGCATGAACACGACTGCATCTGCGTTAACTGCCCAGCGTCTCAGAATGGATGTCATTTCTTCCAACATGGCGAATGTAGATTCTACTAGAGGTGTAAATGGAGAGCCATACCGCAGGAAAATGGTCGTCCTACAACCTAAGGAAGGAAACTTTTCTTCATTCCTTAATAAAGCAATGGGGAAAACAGACGGATCAGGGGCGGGAAATGGAGTTAAAGTATCGAGAATAATAGAGGACAGGGAAAATCCTCTTAAGATGGTATATGATCCTGAACATCCAGATGCAAATCAAGAAGGGTATGTTGCGTATCCCAATGTCGATCCATTAAGGGAAATGGTGGATTTAATAAGCGCGACACGATCTTATGAAGCAAATGTCACAGTTTTCAACGCCTCCAAGGGAATGATGATGAAAGCCCTTGAAATAGGAAAATAAGGAGAGAACTAAATGAACTCAGCTGGGATTAATTCTGTTAGCCAAATGGTCAGGCCATTTGATACAAAAGTGTCTACTCCCACACCTACACCATACGAGGCACAGAAAAGTTTTTCGTCCGTACTTAAGCAATCTATTGAAAATTTAAATAAAACTCAGCTTCAGTCAGATGCAATGACAGAAAAACTGGCTCGTGGGGAAAACGTTGACCTCCATCAGGTAATGATTGCGAGCCAAAAGGCGAGCATTACACTGCAGGCTACAATGGAAGTCAGAAACAAAGTGGTTGAAGCATATCAGGAAATGATGAGAATGCAAGTTTAATAATATGAGCTAAAAACTAAGATTATATCGGTTATTAGCTGTATAAAAAGAAGAGACTTAATAACCGGGGGATTGAAATGAAAGAAACCGTTCAAAAGTATATACATACAATGAAGGATTTCTGGCAAGGGCGCACCAGAAAGCAAAAAATCAGTCTTGGTGCGTCTATTTTCTTTGTTTTGACAGTAGCCGTCCTTACAGCCTTTTTTACCTCGAGGACTTCCCTTGAGCCGCTTTATAGCAATCTTTCTCCAGCCGAGACAGGAAGTATCAAAGAAAGCCTTGATGCAAGGGGCATAAAATCTGAAATTGCTGATGGAGGAAATACAATCCTTGTTCCGAAAGAATCGGTTGATAGCTTGAAAGTTGAGCTGGCAGCTGAAGGAATTCCTAAATCGGGAAGTATCGATTACTCTTTTTTTAGCCAGAATGCCGGCCTCGGTATGACAGATAATGAATTCTTTGTTTTAAAACTGGATGCTATGCAAACAGAGCTTGCTGATTTGATGAAAGGAATAGATGGCGTTAATGATGCGAAGGTAATGATTAATCTGCCTGAAAAAGGGATATTTGTTAGCGATAATGAGCAGCCTGCATCGGCATCCATCGTACTAAATACAAGCCCTGGTTATCAATTCAAGGAAGATCAAATAAATGCACTCTATCACTTAGTGGCTAAAAGTGTTCCGAACCTTCCTACAGATAATATCGTCATCATGAATCAATATTTTGAGTACTTTGATCTAAAAAATGAAAATAATTCCAGCGGAGCCTCTTTTGCTTCTCAACATCAAACCAAACAGCAAATTGAGAGAGATGTGCAAAGGCAGGTCCAAAATTTGCTTGGAACTCTTATGGGGCATGACAAAGTAGTTGTTTCCGTTACCGCCGATATAGACTTTACCCAGGAAAACAGAGAAGAAAACATCGTTGAGCCTGTTGATAAAGAAAATATGGAAGGAATCGCAATCAGTGCCCAACGAATTACTGAAACCTTCACTGGGAATGCAGATCAGGCTGGTGGAATTCCAGAAGGAGGAAACCCTGGTGAAACCACTGGGTCTCAATACCTTGAGGGAGCAACTGGCAACGGAGATTATGAGAGAGTCGAAGAAACAATTAATAATGAGGTCAGCAGAATTCGCAAGGAAATAACCGAGAGTCCATACAAGGTGAGAGATCTTGGGATTCAGGTGATGGTCGAACCGCCAACTCCAGATGACCGTAATTCATTGCCGCAGGAACGTGTAGACGATATTACAAAAATTCTTGGTACTATCGTCAGGACTACCATTGATAAAGAGTCGTTAGGCGAAGAGCTGACAGATGAAGTGATTGAAGATAAGGTCGTTGTATCGGTGCAGCCGTTCAATGGAAAGTTAACCTTCGAAAACCAGGTTGTTGAAAAGCTGCCATGGTGGGTATACCTGGTTGGCGGATTATTGCTAGCAGGTATTGTCATCTTATTACTTCTATTTATGAGATCAAGAAAGAAAGAAGTAGAAGAAGAATATGTAATGGAAGAAAAATATGAGCAAATTCGAGTTCCTGATGTGAACAAGGAATTTGAAACAGAAGGCACCATGAAGAAAAAGCAGCTGGAAAAAATGGCGAAAGAAAAGCCAGAGGATTTCGCAAAGCTATTGCGAACTTGGATTTCTGAGGATTAGGAGGAGGACCAATGGTGAGGAAAGACCAAAAGGAATTAACAGGAAAACAGAAGGCAGCAATCCTCCTGATCTCGCTTGGCCCAGATGTTTCTGCGTCAGTTTATAAGCATTTAAGTGAAGAAGAAATCGAGAAGCTTACACTCGAAATCTCAGGTGTGAAGAAGGTCGATTCGCTGGCCAAGGAAGAAATTCTGGAAGAATTCCACAGCATTGCCCTTGCGCAGGATTACATCACGCAAGGTGGAATAGGCTACGCGAAGACGGTGCTAGAAAAAGCATTAGGGACCGACCAGGCCGCTGTGATCATCAACAGATTGACATCATCACTGCAAGTAAGGCCGTTTGATTTTGCTCGAAAAGCGGATGCGGGGCAAATTCTGAATTTCATTCAAAACGAGCATCCACAAACAATTGCACTTATACTTTCTTATTTAGATTCGGCACAAGCAGGCCAGATTTTATCTGAACTACCGCAAGACGTCCAGGCTGATATTGCACGCCGTATTGCAGTGATGGACAGCACATCACCAGAAATTATCAATGAGGTCGAGCAAATCCTGGAAAGAAAGCTTTCAGCTACTGTTACTCAGGACTATACGCAAACTGGCGGTATTGAGGCTGTAGTGGATGTATTGAACGGAGTGGACCGTGCAACCGAACGCACGATTCTAGATGCACTTGAAATCCAGGATCCTGAACTGGCCGAGGAAATCAAAAAGCGGATGTTCGTATTCGAAGATATTGTCACACTTGATAACCGTGCAATCCAGCGTGTTATCAGAGACTGTGAAAACGAGGATCTCATGCTTGCTCTTAAAGTTTCAAGTGATGAAGTGAAAGAAATTGTCTTTAAGAATATGTCTAAGCGTATGGTCGAAACCTTCCAGGATGAAATGGAATTCATGGGTCCTGTAAGGCTTCGCGATGTTGAAGAAGCACAATCCAGGATTGTAGCTATTATCCGTCGCCTGGAAGAAGCTGGTGAAATCGTCATTGCCCGTGGCGGAGGAGATGATATTATTGTCTAGGCTTATCAAATCCCAATACACCAGTAACATGCCTGCAGAAAAGAAGGTCATCTCTATTCGGGTGTTAGAATCATCGGAAAATCAAGAAGTCCCACAGGTCTTCACTCATACAGAAGATGAACGAAGGCTGATCCTCGACAGTGCTGTGATAGAGGCGGATAACATTGTGTCGAAGGCGATTGAGGAAGCAGAGAAGATCCGGCAGCAAGTTTATCTGGAACAGCAAGAATGGGATCAGCAAAAATCTTTATTGGCCGAAGAATCCAGGCAGCTTGGCTTTGAACAAGGCTATCAAGAAGGCAGAGCCCAGGGGTATGAAGAGTACCGCCAAACAATCATATTTGCCCAGGAAACAGTAGATGCGTCGAAAAGAGATTACGAGAATCATATTGAATCCTCAGAAAAGGTGATTCTTGATATCGGAGTGAAAATAGCTGGGAAGATCATCGGGGAAAAGCTAGCTGCAGATGAAGCGTTCCTTCCCCTGGTAAAAAGGGCGTTAAAAAACTCCAGGGATTATAAGGATATTCAGCTGCATGTACATCCTAAATACTATCAGGAGCTGCTTAATCAAAAGGATGAACTTATTGCCATCTTTCCAAAGGATATTGATTTCTATATTTACCCGGATGATGAGCTTGAGGAGACATCGTGCATCATCGAATCTGAAAATGGCAGGGTCGATGCAAGTGTAGACAGCCAATTGGAAGAAATCAAAAATAAGCTGTTTGAAATGCTGGAGAGTGAACAATAGTGAAGGCCGAGGATTTATTGGAACATGTCGATTTTCTGGATAGTTTTAAACGTTATGGACGTGTAAAAAGAGTTGTTGGCTTGATGATTGAGTCCCAAGGGCCTGAAAGTTCAATAGGCGATGTCTGCTTTATTCATGTGGGTACAAAGAAAAAGCGGAAAATCCAGGCGGAGGTTGTCGGTTTTAAAGATGAAAACGTCATTTTGATGCCGTATACATCTCTTCATGATATTTCACCAGGAAGTCTCGTTGAAACGACAATGAAACCACTTGAAATTAAAGCAGGACCGGGATTGATTGGAAAAGTCGTTGATTCGCTAGGTGTTCCATTGGATCAATCCAGCCTGCCAAAAGGATTGGCGTCAGTTCCTACCGAACAAGACCCTCCCAACCCTTTGAGCAGACCGCCAATCTCGGAACCGATAGAAGTCGGAGTCAGGATGATTGACAGCCTGCTGACAGTTGGCAGCGGCCAGCGTGTTGGGATATTTGCCGGTAGCGGTGTAGGGAAAAGTACTTTGCTGGGAATGATCGCGAGAAATACTACAGCAGATCTGAATGTCATCGGGCTGATTGGTGAACGGGGCCGAGAAGTCAGAGAGTTCATCGAACGTGATTTAGGGCCAGAAGGACTAAAGCGTTCGATAGTAGTTGTTGCCACTTCAGATCAGCCGGCATTAATGCGAATCAAAGGAGCCTATACAGCAACAGCCATCGCAGAGTATTTTCGCGACAAAGGATTGAATGTCATGCTGATGATGGATTCTGTTACACGAGTGGCTATGGCGCAGCGTGAAGTAGGTCTCGCAGTTGGAGAACCTCCTACCACGAAAGGCTATACTCCTTCAGTGTTCGCCATCCTTTCAAGGCTTCTTGAAAGGACAGGGACGAATGAATTTGGATCAATAACAGGCTTCTATACCGTCCTCGTAGATGGTGATGACATGAATGAACCTATTGCTGACACAGTAAGGGGAATCCTGGATGGCCACTTTGTTTTAGACCGGGACTTAGCCAATAAAGGCCAGTACCCTGCAGTGAACGTGTTAAAAAGCATTAGCCGAATTATGAACAATATTGTAGCCGATGATCATGTCAAAGCGGCTGAAAGATTGAGGGGATTACTAAGTACCTATATCAATGCTGAGGATTTGATTAATATCGGGGCATATAAAAAAGGCACTTCTGCCGAGATAGATGAAGCGATTATGAGATACCCTCATATTCTTAATTTCTTGAAGCAAGGGACCAATGAAAAAGTCTCAATAAATGAGAGTGTTCAGGCTTTATTGCAGTTAGTAAGGAAAGGTTGATGGATCAATGCGGTATCAATTCAAGTTTGATAAGATCCTTTCACTCAAATCGAGAGAAGTGGACGATGCACAAGTCGTATACCAGGATTCAGTGAAAAAGTTCGAAGAGGCGGCTGACAGACTCTATCATCTTCTAAAGAAAAAGGAAGATCTAGAGAGCTTTCAATCAGACCGGCTGATAGATGGTTTGCCGGTCCAGGAAATACGACACCATCAACAGTTTATCGGCAATCTTGAAAAATCGATTGCCCACTATCAGAAAGTCGTGATGAATGCGAGAAACATCATGAATTATCAACAAGTGCAATTGATGGAAAAAAATCAGGAAGTAAAAAAGTTTGAAAAAATCAAAGAGAAAGACCATCTTCAATTTCTGGCAGATGAAAAGTATGCAGAAAGCAGGATGATGGACGAAGTCTCGATTCAGCAATATATGAACCGGGAAATTAGGTGATTGAATGGCACAGAGCGTGGAGGAAAAAGATAAGCAGGATGGAAACAAGTTTCAATGGTTTTTATATGTGATAGCAATTCCAACCTTGTTTGCGATTGTTATTGCTTTGGTTGCACTTTCAATTCTAGGGATCAATATTTTTGATACAGCGAAGGACATCGGCGGGAAAGTACCCTTTATATCTCAGTTTGTAAAGGAAGAAAAGCCGCTATCCATCGAAGAATTTGAAAAAGATATCATCAGCCTTGAAGCAGAAATTAAAGACCGCGAAGCAAAAATGGAAAAACTGCAGTCTAAAGTCGAGAGCAAAGATACACAGTTAAAACGAATGGAACTGGAAAAAGCACAGCTGCAAGCACAAATTGAGGAATTGACCGCAATCCAGGAGGAAAACAAGCGAGCCTTCCGGGAAATCGTCAAAACCTATGAAACGATGTCAGCAAAGAGCGCCGCTCCGATTATTTCTAAAATGGATACGGAAGAAGCAGTGAAGATACTGACAAACGTTAAGCCAGAATCACTTGCTGCTATTATGGAAAAGCTCCCTGCCGAAGAAGCAGCAAAATATACAGAAATATTGACGAATGAAACTAACGGAAATTAGCTGATGAGAATCTGAGAGGAGGTGAAGATATGGAAATAGGAGGTCTCGGATTTTTTAATACCATTGCTGCTGGAAAACAGAGATTGTCCGAAAAGGCAGGAAATGGGGGAAGCTTTGCCGGATTAATGTCAACAGTCTTATCTGGAAAAGCAGAGTCAATACCATCAACTGAATCTGCGCAGGGCGAAAAAAACCTTGAAAGTCTGGGTGCCTTGGCGGAAATGATCAACATTAAAGACCTTTTAGACTTGGAAGATGGACTGAAGTTGCTGGATGTATTGAATTCAGGCTCTGAAAATCTACTAACTAAGGCGCTGGCGCATTTTGGAATCAACAAAGAGGATTTGAAACTTTTCATCCAAAAATGGTCCGGTAACAGTGAAAATGATATCGAGAGTGCCTCTGAAGATGAGCTATTGTCATCCTTAGCGGCAATAATTACTGGAATCGCCAATCAAAATGGAAATCAATTACTGGTGAAGCTAGAACAAAATGATTTGCAGACATTAAAGGCATTAAAGCTTTTGGAGTTAATGACTAGATATGCTGATGGGAACGAATATAAAAGCACTGATTCTGTTAAAGAATCTCTGAAAAATCTTGGTGAAGAATTAAAGAACCTTTTAGAAACGAGTAAACCAAATCCTCATACGGTTTATTTACAAAAAAGATTTACCCAGTTAGTGAGCGATCTAAACCATGCAAACTCAAAAAAAATAAGTTTTACAGAGAGTAGCCCGGGATTAAAGACGGACGGTCCAGCTGGAACTGTTGCTTATCTCCCACAGATGACAAAGGCAGAGCAATTGATGTTAACAATGAATAGCCCTGAAAGACCGGTTTCTCCTGAGCAATTAATGAAGCAATTTGAATCGATTCTTTCGAAATCGCATTTCATGAACAGTGGGGGAACACAAAAATTATTCATTAAACTATACCCTGAGCACCTTGGCAGCATCCGGATAGAGCTATTCCAAAAGGATCAAACGATGATGGCCAGAATCATTACTACGTCTGGGACGGCAAAGGAAACGCTGGAATCCCAGATTAATGGTCTCAAACAGGCCTTTGCGGCACAAAACCTTACAGTAGAAAGAATTGAAGTGACTCAGCAGCAGGCTCAGCAAGATCGATTCTTGAATAGAGATTCTCAGCAGCAGGAGAGGCAGCCTGACAGAGGGAAGCAGGAAAAGAAAGAAGAAAAAGGCGATTTTAACCTTTCCTTCGAAGAAGCACTGCTAAATACTGAAGAATAGGAGATTGACAATGGTGAATAGTATTAATTCTTCTTATCTGCTGTCGAATCTTCAAAAGGACAGGAAAGCTGGTTCAGATATTCTTGGGAAAGATGATTTCTTGAAAATCCTGATGACCCAGCTTCAGAATCAGGACCCTTTGAATCCGATGCAGGATAAAGATTTTATAGCCCAGATGGCAACATTTTCGACACTTGAGCAAATTACGAATATGGGGAAATCAATTGACCGATTTGTACAGGCAGAACAGCAAAACAAAATGATTTCCTATAGCCAGTTTGTGGGCAAGGAGATTACATGGCATAAGATTGAAACAGCAAATGGCGAGGAAACCGTTCAACAGGGAACTGGGAAGGTAGCCTCTGTGCAGTTCAAAGAAGATACCGTTTCTTTTGTGCTTGAGGATGGCACGATCCTGGAACCGGCGAACATTTCGCAAATTAATGAATTATCAAGTGAAAATCATATGTTGCAGGCCAGTATGTTGATTGGGAAAGCAATTACCTATCTTGATGAAAATAAACAAGAGAAATCAGCAAATGTATTGTCTGTTTCATTTAAGAATGGCAAAACATCTTATTTACTAGATGATGAGACAAGCATCTCTGCTTCACAGATAACAAAAATCCAATAACGTAGGGAAGTGATGTAATGGATAAAACAAATTTTCATCCAATTCATTCACTGCCTGTTAACAGGACACACCATAAACCTGTAAAAGCTAACAAATTAACACAAACACCTTTTTCCTTGCAATTACAAAGTGCAATCCAATCAAAGAATGGACTAACAATAAGTAAGCATGCAACTGAACGGCTGGAGCAAAGGGGGATCAATATTTCCCAGGAGCGCTGGAACAGGATTGAGGAAAAAGTTAGTCAGGCTAAGGCCAAGGGCGTGAGTGATTCTCTTGTTCTGCTAAAGGACGCTGCACTGATTGTCAGTGCAAAAAACAACACCGTCATTACAGCGATGGGACGGCAGGAAGCAGCGGAACAAATTTTCACCAATATAAATGGAACGATTGTTATGGAAAATTAAAATGAAAAGGCTGGACCTTCACGGAGGCCTGGGCTGTGGACCGATTGAAGCAGCCCCCAAATCGAAAGGAGTTTTAAATAATGCTTCGTTCAATGTACTCAGGAATCAGTGGGATGAAAAACTTCCAAACAAAACTTGATGTTATAGGAAACAATATTGCCAATGTAAATACATACGGCTTCAAGAAGGGCCGTGTTACTTTTAAGGATACTATGAATCAAACAATCTCCGGCGCAAGTGCTGCTACAGAGAACAAGGGCGGAAAAAACCCAATGCAGGTAGGACTGGGCTCCACGATTGCGACCATCGATATGATCGACACTCAATCAAGCTTGCAAACAACAGGACGCGCACTTGACCTTGCGATTTCAGGCGATGGCTATTTTGTTGTAAAACAAGGCCAATCCCAAATGTACACCCGTGCTGGGAACTTCTATCTTGATGATAACGGGACATTGGTAACTGGTGAGGGATTGAAAGTACAATC
>NZ_JBIQOE010000152.1:0-13835 GCF_047739415.1 Mesobacillus sp.
CGCAATCCCCGCCATCATCCCAAATTGTTCCGTTGCCATTTCGGCTGAAAATCCTGCGCTGACAATCGCAAACTTTATCAGAAATGGCTGGACAGCATGCGTCAGGGAATGAAAAATCCTCAGCCCTGTCGTCGGCACGGAAACCTCCACAAGACTTTTCCTTACCTCTCGTCCGCTTACATGCTTACCTGGTACACTTTTAATCCTCTGATAAGACATAATGAAGTAGTGTAATAGATAAAGAAAGACGACGAGTTCGCTGCCCGCCAGTGTACAAAAGGCAACAAGGAGCGCTGTTTCGCTCCCAAACTCAAAAAACTGAAAAAGTGCTGAGAGCAGGATTAGCTGGACAGCTCTCCTGATAAAATGGGAAATCGCAATTTTCCCCATGTCCTGTTTTCCCATGAAAAATCCCCTGGCGATAGCGGTAATCGTCATCACCGGTATAAGTGACAGCACGACCCATTTAAGCAGGGGGTGATAATCCTTGAACACAGGAATGATTGGAAGCACAATGGCAGCAGCGATTAGCAGGACCGTTGTGAATACAACCGCAAGCCTTATGGCATGTTTAATCATGCTCCGGTGATAAGACTCATCCTTCTCCGCGATCATCTTTGAAATCGACACCGGCAGTTCAAAGCTCGCAAGCATCATGATCAGGAAAATCGTCGGCAATATCGTCATGTAATGCCCCATCCCGCTTTCCCCGAGCTCCCTTGCCAGAATCATATTGACGAGGAACTCAACCACTTCTCCTAGAAAAGTAGCAACCACGAGGATAGACATCCCTTTTAAAAAAGTATTCATAGCTTCTCTCCCAATCCCGTCTCATTTACTCCTATAAACATATGAGACAAGTCCGGACAATATGAAGGAGTTAACTAAAAGGTGTTTGAGTGAGTCAGCTCCATGGTTGAGAATTTTTTTTTAGCGGGAATTCCTTATTTATAGCGACATTTTCATTTTTATAGCGAGTTTTTCATTTTTATAGCGAGAATTTCTTTATTATAGCGAATTGGAAAATACGGCGTATTTTTACCAGTAAAAAAAAGGAAGAACTGCCTTCATAAGCAGTTCTTCAACATGTTTTATGATATTTCCTCAAGCTTTGAATACAGCTGATTTCGTTTTGATTCTAATGCTTCTTTTTCAGCGTGGAGCTTCTGGAGCAATTCCAGATCGGTCATTATGGCCATTTGCTGTTCAAGCTCGCCAATCGATTTTTCGTGACTCTCGATTTCTTCAAATAGAGCTTCCTCGTCAATATCAACAACAGGTTCTTTTGCTTTTTCTTGCCTTATAGGAGGCTTTACAGATTCCGCAGGAGCAGGAGCAGCCGACTCCCACTTCTTCCGTTTCTCTGCCATCTTCACTCTCGTCCGGTCATAATTACCTTCTATTTCCGTCAGCTCTCCGCCTTCCAGCCAGTAAACCTTGTCAAAAAGCTTATTCAAGAAATAGCGGTCATGGGAAACAGCCAGGAGCGTACCCTCGAATCCTGCCAGTGCTTCCTCCAGTACTTCTCGTGAATCGATATCCAGATGATTGGTTGGTTCATCAAGAATTAGGAAATTGAGGTCCTGATGCATCAACTGGGCAAGACGCAGTCTCATCCGTTCGCCGCCGCTTAGCTGGGATACTTTCTTAAAGACATCCGGACCATAGAACAGGAAGCCGGCAAGTACATTTCGGGCCTCTCCCTCATTCATTACGACCTCGTTTCGGAAGGCATCAAGCACGGTGCCGGTCCGACTGGAAAGCTCCATATGCTGTGATAGGTACCCGATTTTGACATTGCTTCCGTTTCGGACTTCTCCATGGTCAGGTGCAAGTTCACCCTTGACGAACTTCAGAAGCGTTGTTTTACCCGAACCATTTTCGCCGACAATCGCTGCACGGTCCTGATAGTGAAGCTGAAGATTAACCTTTGAAAAAAGTTCTCGATCTCCAAATGATTTATGCACATCTTTAAAAACGAGTACGTCCTTCCCGCTCCGCGCACCTGTATCCAGCTCGAAATTCATTTTCTTCCTGTTTAAAATCGGCCGGTCCAGCTTCTCCATCCTGGCTAGCGCTCTCACCATGTTCGTTGCCCTTTTATGGAGCGCCGAACTTGGAGGGTTCGATCTATTCGCCCAGTCACGCAGTCGCTTGATTGCCTCTTTCATCTTCTTGATTTTCCGCTGCTGCTCTTCAAATGCCTGGAATTCCCGCAGTAATTTCGCTTCTTTTTCCTTGATGAACCCGGAGTAATTGGCATGATAGAGGTCAATCTCGCCATCTTCAAGGTCGAGGATTTTCGTTGCTGTTTCATCAAGGAAATAACGGTCATGCGAGATGATCACAACGGTACCATCATATTCTTTCAAAAACTCAGCCAGCCACTCAGCAGCCATGATATCCAGGTGGTTCGTCGGCTCATCGAGAAGCAGCAAATCTGGACTTCTCAACAAGCTCAATCCCAGACCTACCTTCGTTTTCTCACCGCCGCTAAGGCTGTTAAATTTCGAATCAAGCAGTCCATCGATTTTCAAGCCGTTGGCAATGCGGTCAATATTGGCTTCCATTTCATAACCGCCTCCGAGAGTAAACTTCTCCTGGAGAACACCGTATTTCGCCAGCAGCCTTTCAAGTTTAAGCGAGTCCTCGCCTGCTTCTGCCATCTCGGATTCGAGCTGCTTCATCTCCGCCTGAACAGCGATTAACTCGTCAAAGGCTGTTTCCAGAACTCCCCTGGCGGTCATCCTCTCTTCATAAAGAGGAATCTGCGCCAGGTAGCCGATTTTCAAACCCTTTTTCCAATGAATCTTTCCTTGGTCCGTCTCTTCCATGCCGGCAATCAGTTTCATCAACGTTGTCTTGCCGCATCCGTTTGGTCCGACCAGGCCCACCCTGTCTTTCTCGTTTATTTCAAAAGACAAATCTTCAAAAATCAGATTGCCTCCGTACATTTTGCTTATATGGTTAATACTGCATGCTATCATTATTTTTTCCTCCTATTAACGATCCCCCTTTTCACCAAATGCCGCCCGGTTTGTTTTTAAAAGCACAAAAAAGCCAGGGGCAGATGACTCTGCTCCTGGCTATAGCAATCAAAGTGAATACAAAAGGAGGGCAAAAGAGCCCTCCCCATTCACCGAAGCTTGCAATTAAGCGGGAAAAGAGATGATCTTACCGTTTGTATTTGATATTGAGCTGTTAAAAAAGGGCATACGTATCCCGTTGGCAGCTGCAACAGCAAATTTTGCACGACAAAAATAAAGGAATTCATTCCAAAATCCGCGTACAAAAACAGCCTTGATCATCTCTCCTCACCTCCGTTCAATAATAGTTAGTTTAATTTTACAATCACACAATGATTTTAGCAAGTTTTTCCTGAAATGTTCCTGGAATGGAATAATTCTTTCCTGGTGCAGAAACCCCGCATATAAAGATTGGATATGTGACCGGTCTTGTGATCAAATGGACAAACCGGGCACATAAACAACAAATATGTTCCCGGTCTCCTGATCAAATGGAATAACCGGGCACTTAAGCAACGGATAAGTGACGTGTCTCGTGATCAAATGGGATAACCGGGCACTTTTACAACTGATATGTTCCCGGTCTCTTGGTCAAATTGAAAAACCGGGCACATGAGCAACGGATATGTGACCGGTTTCGTAATTATCTGTAAGAACCTGGCACCATAGGAAGAAATGGACACTTAATCATCCCAGCTTCTGCCGCTGTTAATGCCTGTCACTGCCTCATTCAGTCACTTAATCAAGTTAATCAAACGTTTGATTTAATCCCGTTCAGTGCTTACACATTGGGCTTTCTCAATTTTTCCCAAAACTATAATCTTGTGGATAAAGCGTTTAAGCAAGCTTGGCCTGCGGGTAATGGATAACTAACGAAGGAGTGGGTGACAAATGCTTAGACAACTGGAACTTTCTGATTACCAGCTCTGGATGTGTAAAAAGATAAAGGAAAAGTTAGCTGAAAAGCATGACTATATAAATAGTGCTTCCCGTTATCCAAATGAATTTGAAGAACGGGAAGTCATATCCATAGCGTTAAGCGAAATGCTTATGAAATTAGATGTAATCGATAAGAAAGCAAATTAAGATTTAAAAGGGGCCACTGGCCTCTTTTTGTTTTATCGATCTAAATGTTCATGAGTTGAATCCGTCCTTCTCAATTCGGCAAGGATATCAGTCAACAATGCTTCCTGTCTTTTTGTGCTGGTGACCAGCATGACAAAAAGGACAATTAGAACGATTGGCAATCCGATTGACAACAATACCCCAAACAGACCGAACAAACCAAATAACGGCTCCATACAGAGCACCTCCCTGTGTTATTTTACGATAGAATGCCTGAATGCATAGATGACTGCCTGGGTTCGGTCCTGGACCTGAAGCTTGCTTAAGATATTGCTGACGTGCGTCTTCACGGTCTTCAGGGCGATGAATAGTTCGTCGGCGATATCCTGGTTTGTCTTTCCTTCGGCAATCAGCTTCAAGACTTCCATCTCGCGCTCTGTCAGCTCTTCGTGCAGCTCAACATTGTTTTTCTGGCGCATTTTCATCATCATCTTGCCCGTCACTTCTGGCTCGAGCACAGGCTGACCTGAGAATGTAACCCTTACAGCTTTAGCAATTTCACTGGCTTTCGATGTTTTCAGCATATAACTCGTCGCTCCGGCTTCAAGCGCGGGATACACTTTTTCATCATCAAGGAAACTCGTTACGATGATGATTTTTGCTTCAGGCCACTGCTCGATGATCTGCTTTGTCGCCTCGATTCCGTCCATTTCCTTCATGACCAGATCCATGAGAATAATATCCGGCCGCAGCTTAAGCGCCATCTCGACACCTGTCTTTCCATTATCCGCCTCGCCGATTACCTCAATATCCGGCTGGGCCGATAAATACGACGAAACTCCAATCCGCACCATTTCGTGGTCATCTACAAAAACAACTTTAATCATTCTTCTCACCCGCCACCACTAATATTGGAACCTTGACCTCAAGCCTGGTCCCTTTATTTTCTACACTGACAATCTTCAATGTACCGCCGACTTCCCCGGCACGTTCATGCATATTCTGGAGGCCATATGATCCTGCTTTTGTTTCTTCTATCCTAAAACCAATACCATCATCGACCACACGCATGATGACTTTATCATCACGCTTGATCAACAGTACTTCGAGCTCTTCTGCTTTTGCATGGCGAAGCGTATTCGAAACAGACTCCTGGAGGATGCGGAATAAGTGGTCTTCGACTCCTTTATCCAACGGGAACGGCTCCACCTTCCACTTGATATTCATGGTGACTTTTTGTCTTAATTCGATTAACAGCTCCTCGATTCCTTCCTGCAGGCTTTTCCCTTTCAAGGCAACCGGACGGAGATGCAGAAGCAACGCTCTCATTTCCAGCTGCGACTGATGTATCATTTCCTCGACCATCTTCAGTTGCTTCGCTTCTCGTTCCTCGGAAGGCCCCTTTGTTTCATTAATCGCAGACATCAGCATCGATGCCGCAAATAGCTGCTGGCTGACCGAGTCATGCAGTTCCCTGGCGAGCCTGTTGCGCTCCTGCGAAATGATTTCCTGGATCCGCGACTCTTGCTCCTCTGCTTTTTCAGTGGCCAGTCTCTGTGACAGCATCGCCTTTTCAGAGATTTGCTTATGAAGCTTACTGACTCTTTTCGAAATCGAAGAGATTTCCGCGTATGCCTGATTTTGTTCAATTTCGGGCTCCTGGCCTTCCTCCAGCTGGAATAGCCAGTTGTCGACCGTCCTGAATTGCTTTCGCCAGTATGTCCCTGACGCCATTCCAAAAGCGACGCCTAACACGACACTAATGCTAAACGTGAAGATGATGAAGGGAATATCCATTAACTCGCGATTCCATAAATCAGATAGCTTCGCTACCGGAAAAACAAGCACAAAAGACAAAGTCACCGCTATGAACAAAATAATCCCGAGGGCCAATCCCCATAAAATTTGGCGCATGGCTGTCGTCATATTCGTTTCACCTCGATATTACCAACAAGCATCGAGGTGAAAATTTTTACTTTTTGCTCAGCCTCGTCATAGTTTGGAGTTTGCACATACAGGTTCTGGTTCAGCACCCTTCCTTCTTCATGCTCAAATACTTCAGCAGAGCCAATAACTGATGAATGCCGGAGGGTGAGCTCTAAATCATATGGCACATACACTTTTAGATTGCCAATGATATTACGGATGAAAATAACGGTCTCTCCCTTTGGCAGCACCGTCAGGCTTAAATCGACCACGCTGTCGCCGACCCCTGTCTGGATATTGACATCGTTCCATTCATACACATGGGAAGGCGTTTCCTGATGACCAAACAAACGATTTTTAAATAAAGGAGGCTTTTCAACCAGCATCTCCTTCCTGAGTTCTTTTTCAGGCTCCTGTAAAACTGGCGTGATTACCTCGGGTTTCTTTTTCGACTGTGCAAATTGATAGGCAAGATAGATTAGCACCGCCAATAAGAAAAACCTGAATGTCATCATGCTGAAAACACTGCTCAGGAAAAAGAACAAGCCTACCCAAAAAAGCACCTTACCGGATTTTTTCGACATTAAAGTACGGCCAAAGTAAACCATTGCTCCGCTTGCAAGGAGGGAGAATATCAGTCCTTCGTTAAAAAATGAAACTTCGAGCAAAAGCAATATGAGTCCAGTAATCACAATCCAGCTAATGTAATCATTTTTCATGTTGTTCAACATGCTGTTTCCTCCCTTCCTCTAAATTTATTTTAAATTGGAATTACATGATAGAGGAACGTTAATATGAAGTCCTTTCGAGGTGATACCCCAAAAGGCGCAGGTGCCTGCGCCTTTATAGAATACCATGTTTTGCCTATTAAATAGTATGTGATTCTTTATTTTTAAACTCTTTTTCAAGCTGCGCAATCCTGCTGTCTATTGTATTGCGGTTGTATGTGCTATTTACTTTCTCCTCTAGTTGGTCAAGGTAGGTTTCCATGTCTGCGAACCTTGAATATGCTTTGTCAGAGTTTGAATTGTTCTCAAGCACCTGATCCATTCTGTAATGGGCGCGGGTCACGTTTTCACGGCCCATCAATTCAAGTCGGCGGATATGCATATCTTTTAACTTATGCTTCATCTCTTCATACTTCCGCTCTAGGTCAAGCTGTTGTTTAACCGCGTTTTCCATCGCTTCCTTCAGCCTGGTCGCGCGCTCTTCATATTGGACCTGTTCCTGGCTGGCAAACTCCTGGAGCTCAGATTCCCCAGCTCTCATTGCCACCTCAGATTGGTACTTCCTCTTTTCAGCCATTTCTAGCGCTTGATGATGCTCCCGAGCAAACTGTTCCTTCAATTGTCCCTGACGCTCAAGAAGCTTTCTGACCTTCTCTGTTTCCGCTTCACATTCACGCAGATATTGGTTCAACAATGCGATTGGGTTTTTCCTTTCCTTCTGGTCAATTGCCTCGTGAAGGTCTGCCATTACCGTGTTTTTGATTCTTGTTAATAGATTAGCCATTTGATAATCTCTCCTTTTTTAAAAATTATTTGTTATTCATTTGTGCCCATTGCTTTTCAAAGTTGACGAAAGGATCGTTGTCTTCGCGGATCACTTCTTCTTTTTTATCCCAGTTCTTGTATACAATGTACAGGACATAAGCAGCTGCAATCCCCAGAATAGCTGGTACGTTAGAAGCGGTTGCCATCAAGATAATGAAGCCGACGATTCCCCAGCCAATTTTTGCGGCGGTCGAATCTGTTTTTAAAAATTGCTTGACGACGAAGTAGAGTACCAGCAAGCTGACCCCAAGTCCGATTAGCGGACCAAGTTTTGAAATCAGCACCATGGCGGCAATGAAGCCGGCAGCAAGTAAACCAAATTTTTTCATGTTCAATTCCTCCTTATCTCTTATGGTTTCATCTTACCTTTCTCGTAAAAAATCCATAACGTGCCTGAGCTTGATTTTGGAGTAGGGCTTGAGGCTTAGAAAGGCGCAGGACTGGTTGGTCGTGGCATTCATAGGCTAGTTTTGGAGGCGTTGTTCCTTTTCTCTGCTCTCTGATAGACCAAAAATTCCAAAAAAAATAACCCAGTGGCTACTCACTGGGTTATTTCCATTCAGCAATTAGTTATTTTGCGATAAACATTTGCGTCCAATAGTGTCCATACGATCCGCCAGTTGCATGTCCAACACCGATATGGGTGTATGTAGGGCTAAGAATGTTCTTGCGATGCCCTGGACTGTTCATCCAGGATTGGACTACTTCATTTGGAGTTCTTTGGCCGGCTGCGATGTTTTCTGCTGCACTTCGGTAATTGATTCCAAAGTTCTTCATCATCGTAAACGGGCTGCCATAGGTTGGACTTGTATGGGAGAAATAATTCTTGTCTCTCATATCTGCAGATTTGTATCTGGCTACCCTGGAAAGCTGCCAGTCAGCAGCAAGTGGTTTCAGTCCATTTTTAGCGCGCTCCTGATTTGTCAGCTGGATTACCTGGCTTTCAATACTCTTGGTTGCTCCTATAGTTGGTATATTGACTCTTTGTCCTGGATAGATCAAGTTTGGATTCTTGAATTGCGGGTTGGCGGCGATAATCTCCGAAAGGCCGATTTGATATCTTACAGAAATCTTCCAAAGTGTATCCCCCGGACGAACCGTATACACCTGCTGGGCAAACGACACTGTCGGGATTGCCATTACGATTAATAATAGAGCTAAGATTATTTTCTTGAACATTGTTCACTCCTCCTCAATTCATAGGATGAGATTAATTCAAGAAATTATACTTTATTATTTTTTTGCGTGAAAACATCACGAAAACGGTGCATATAGTTTTATCAAGGGAGGAATGCGAATTATGGGCTATCTTTGGGTGATGACCATTGGTTTTGTCATTTGTCTCGGTTTAGTTGGCAGTATTTTGTTGTATTTTATCTCAACGGCTTTTAACCTTAATGATTCAAGCCGGATTGATTTATTGGATTCACGGAAAAAAGAGTAGGAAAAGCTGGCTGCTAATGAGGCAGCCAGCTTCTTTTCTTAACCATCGATCACTTCATTTGCACATGGCGGGGTAACAACAGAATATTCAATCGTAACTCCGATAATCGTTCCGGAGAGATCTTCGATTGGAGTTAAACCTGTAACGACAATTTCAGTGTTTTCACAATCTGGTTCAACACAAGGCGGTTCAACAGAAGTGTCGCCTATACAGGTGAAGCAGTTTTGAATTGCCGTTCCCTCATCCTGGCAACAAACAAAAACTGGTTCCTCTACACAGGCACCTGAACCAAGCAATGGAATAATCGGGACATTGAAGATGACCTGGAAGTCAAATTCCTGCCTCCAGCGCTGTACAGGCACACAACATTGCAAATTGGTATTGCAAACATTAATCGTGTCCAGCACCTCGCATGTTCCATCCATAACACATTCACTGACGTCACCAATACAATAGGCAACTCTTACATCTTCTTCCGTGCCTCCTAAAGTGAAACAATCCGGGAATATAACATCGCAGGTGAAATTATTATCTTCCTCGCAAATACATGGATTATCGCATATACATGCTGGTGCACAGATTTCTCCGCAGCGGGACATGTTTCCAAACTTCAACTGGAAGCACGCTACTTCTGCTGGGAGATTCTCAGGAATTATAAACGAAAATCTCTGTGTTGTCCCAGGTTCAAGTTCTGGCTCACCCTCTGGATTCAAATTATCAAATTTCAAACCTACTACATTTGTACACGGGTCAGTCATTGGACACGGAAAGTTGGGATTCGAAGAAGGGAATAAGCAATCTCCCTGTGTCGTTGGGACAGGAATATTCGTTTCATCGGCCGGAAAGATACCCCCGACAAAACATTCAAAATCACTGAAACATCCTTCCAGTTCCAACACCCAGTTACTCAGTGCATTTTGGGCATCTATATTGGTGATTTGGTAATCCCATCGGTACCCTTCTGTGACAGGGACCACTCCCAAGAACGTAACCACATACAATGGATTTGCCATCGAATCCAGCACAGTATATGAAGAAGGAGCCGTACAATCGACTGGCTGTGGGTCAGGCGGGCATTGACTGTCGCCGAATCCATGCTTTTGTTTCTTGCCTTTAAAATTCATGCCTCTCATCCTTTATAGTAGACTGAGGACAAAATCTCCTCATTACTAAACTATGCAAGATGTTTTCCCCTGTATAGGTGAATGCCTTTTGCGGCTGTATATTCATGAATGATGATCGGATTCTCCATTAAACGCCAAAAGGCTGCCAGATTTTACTGGCAGCCTTTATAAATGACATGGTTATTAAAAATCGCGTGTGTTATCAAAACGAGTGTTAGCAGGGTTGTCCGATGTTAGTGGTGCATCAACTGGATTGCGAGTCCTTGTGCCATCAATAGCTGTAACATCATCATTCAGGCCAACTCTGTTTTCTTCGCGCTCGACAACAACAAGAATCTTACCTTCTTTTACATAGCCTTCGTAGCGTTCAGCTTCATCTTCCGGAATACCCATTCCGATCAGTGCTCCGGCTAAACCGCCAGCACCTGCGCCTACTGCCGCGCCGGTAAGTGTCGCAGCGATTGGGCCTGCAGCGACGATTGGACCTATTCCAGGAATCGCTAGTGCTCCGATGCCTGCCAATAATCCAGTAAGGCCGCCTAATACGCCGCCTGTTGCCGCACCTGCAGCAAGACCTTCCTCAGTCTTTGTACCGGTAGCTTCGTTGACATCGTGAACCTCATCTTCGTTCTTACTGATAACAGAAATATCATCGGTTGAGTAGCCCTGTCTTTTCAGGTCCTCAACAGCCTGGATTGCGTCTTGCTCATTATCATATACTCCAACAAGATGTTTTTCATGTTCAAACATAATAAAAGCCTCCTTTAGACGAGTAGTCCTTTTAAAAATACCCGCATACAGGATGTGTAAACCTTATGTCGAACGATTACTGGCTGTTTCGGTAAACGGAGACAGTCTTTTTCAAACGGAGGATACTTCAGTCCTAACCCAAATTATTTGCCGGCTGCTGCAAGTGCAGCCTCAAATTGCTCGATAATGTCATCACTATTTTCAATTCCAACTGAAATCCTGACTAGACCATACGTAATGCCAAGCTCAGCCTGAGCCTCTGGAGGCAGTGCACGATGGGAGGTTTTCAGCGGGTGGGAGACAGTCGTTTCGACTCCCGCAAGTGTCGGGACAATTTTTATCCATCCAAGCGACTTGAAAAACTGGTCCGTATCCACGTGTTCTGCCAGTTCAATCGACACGATGGCACCGAACCCTTTTTCACCTTCAGCAAATGGGTAATATACCTTAGCGACATTCTGATGTTCACTCAGACTGTCAGCCAGCAGCCTTGCATTTACCGATTGAGCCTTCATTCTTAACGCCAGCGTCTTCAACCCTCTGCAAGTCAGCCACGCTTCAAATGGACTGAGATTCGCTCCAAGGTTCACAATTCGAGCCCGCGCTTCTGCAATCAGTTCCTTTTTGCCAACAACCACACCTGAGGTGACATCACTGTGACCGCCAATGTATTTCGTCGCGCTGTGGACAACCAGGTCGGCTCCTAGTAAAAACGGCCGAACATGAAGCGGTGTAGCGAACGTATTATCAACCAATACGGTGAGTTTTCTATTTTTAGCCAGCGAGATGACTTCCTCTAGCTTTTCAACACGGAGGAGTGGATTCGTGATGGACTCAGTGTATAGAAGCTTCGTATTCGGTTTGATGGCCTGCTCTACATTTTCCAGATCGGAAAAAGATACAAATGTCGTTTCGATTCCGAAGCGTTCAAGTTCTGCTTTCAGCATATGAAAGCTTCCGCCATAAACATCGTCGGCTGCAACAATATGATCGCCATTCTTCACTACTGCCAGGACTCCCGCTAAAATGGCAGCCAGACCAGAGGAAGCCGCTACCCCATCTTCCGCGTACTCAAGCGCCGCTATTGATTGACCGAGTTCATCTGTATTCGGGTTTCCTACCCTTGAATACAAATAATTCCCCTCTCCCTGGTAAAAGCCCTCAAGCTCGTCTAGATCCTTAAAAGTAAAAGCGGAGGTCTGATAAATCGGTGTCGCCTTGCTTTTTATTTCCTTTTGCTTGTTATGTATTGAATGAAGTACTTCTGTTTCAAATTTTTTTGCCATCTTGTCACCTGCTTTTAGAATTCGTAGTATTGTAAAAAACCTCTCCACAACAGGAGAGGTTTCTGTCCGTACAGCCTCTCTTATCTTCAGTATGCAATCTTCAGGACTTAGCACGTTACATTCTGTAAACATGAAGGTTGCCGGTCTTCAAAGGGCCTGTCCCTTTGCCGCTCTGGATAAGAGTTATTTCGGATTTAAAAATAGTTTTTTAATAGCTGCAGTATATCAATTTTGCCTTAATTTCGTCAATGAACTATTCGGGAAGAAACTGTTCAAGTTCTTGTATGTCAATCTTCAGGACCGCGGGCTTCTCGTCAATGACAGTTCACATACCGGGAACTCAATCTTCAGGATCGCTGTCCAGCAGATCCCATGGGGTGATGACGCCGATCGGCTTTCCATGACGGTCCCCAGTTTCCGTAATGATGACCGCCTGCAGTTTCTTCCCTCTAGTATGGTAGCGTTCAAACAATTCTTCAATATGATACAGAGACGCATCCTCATCTACAAAGGTCACAAAGTAATTTTTCCCTTTCGTTAACAGCTCTTTTACACGGACATCCTCGAAATGGACCACACTGTCGGAAAAATGCTTCGCCATCCACTGGATGATCTCCGTTGAAGTCAGCAAGGCAACATACTTATCATCTTTGTCATAGACTGGGAATCTTGTAAAATCAAACTTATTGATGACCTTTAGAACATCTTTAAGATAGGCATCCTCATAATAGTAAAACACAGGGCTGGTCGCAATCGATAACGCGGTCTGCGGCTTCTCGAACTCCCTGGCAATTTCCTCAATCCGTTCCACCACCTCGATATGCGGCTCGGCAATATAATAATCAGCGTTCACCCGCTCATGAACAATCGCATTCCGAAGCTTCGCAAACTGGTGCAGTTCACTTTTATATTTACGCACCAATGAATGATTTTTATAGCCGGAGTACAGCAGCTCGACAAACGCATCGCTGTCCGTCCCCTTCACCATTTCCTTCAACGCTTTGTGAATCCTGTTAAAAGCTGTCTCGAACTTTCCGGATTGCTCCTTATGCTTTACATCGTGATCTTCAGAAGCATTAGCGCCCGAATCGGGATTCTGATTGGATGAATTCTTACCGCCTTCATTCTTACGATTTTTCCCATTGCCGTTTTTGGAATGGTTGGAAGACGGTTTGTCATTGTTGTTTCCGTTTTTCGGTAGACTCGAAGCTGATTTGTCATTCCCGTTACCGTTTTTGGATTGATTGGAAACTGATTTGTCATTCCCGTTACCGTTTTTGGATGAGTTACCATTTCCATTGCTGGTCTGTTGAGAAGACGACTTGCTTTTATCGTTATTGGAATGATTTGAAGAGAAATTACCTTTTTCTTTTGTAGAATGATTGGATGGCTTCCCATTTCCGCTTCCTTTATTGCCATCCTGCTTTTGATTATTTTCATCAACCCGCTTTAACCTGTTTTCCTCAATCTCCTGCGGCTTAGGATTAGTTCTCATATATGACTTTCTGTTATTTTTACCAGTCTGATTCTTTTTTGAACCTGACTGTTTATTTGCTTTATGTTTAACCTGAGTATTATTAGCCAAAATAGCCCCTCCGTAATTTCAATTAACTTCTCCTTCTCATTACCCCAATTACCGGTTTTACTAATCATGTATATAA
>NZ_JBIQOE010000153.1:0-8614 GCF_047739415.1 Mesobacillus sp.
AACGGCGGCGAGGAGGCTCAGCGCCGGCCCCGCGGAAAGCGAAGCGCCTGGAACGGAAATCAACAGCCCCAATTTCACCACCAATCAAAAAAAGACTGTAAACAAACACGATTTTCATCGAGTTTGTCTACAGTCTGAGACGGAGGAAATCTACTGATTGCCTCCGTCTTGATGCTTTAATCCTCATATCCCTGCATGGAATCCATATGGCTAGCAATCATTGCTATAATGGTTGGAGCCACTTCCTTAGTAAAAATAAAATTCGTTTCGTCCTTAACCATTTCATCATCCTCGGTCCAAATCCGGTTAATGCGGCGAAGGACTCCGTCACCCGTCTCTTCTACAAGACCGAACTGGTAGGTAACCTCAACTTCATCCTCCTTTAAAAATGCCGTGACCTCAGGTGTTTCCCACTCAACATCGATTTCCTCAAGGATATCATCTTCGTCTATAAGCTCCGCCACATATAACTCATCATCTTCTTCGATTCCGTCATCTTCATAATATATTGTGTCGTCATCCTCCGTAGCATAAACGACATCGAGCTCGTCCTCATCATCGTTTATGTAATCGTGGAAACCTTCGTGAACCGCATCGACAATATCATCAATATCTGAGAGGATGACACGCGCAGGCTGCTCAAGATCCTCATCAATGGTCTCTGTATAGAATTCATCATTATGCGGATCGAAATATAATATATAGAAATAGTCTCTTTCACCATCATCATAATCCACAAAGAACTGTATCCTTGGATGCTTCGAACCTCTCTCAACCGCCATCTGACCTTCTTGATCATACTTTTCACAAATAGATTCAAGATGATCCTGCAGCTCTCCAACGACACGATCGAACCATTCCATAGACATAAAAATCCATCCCTTCATCTGTATTCAGGTTTAGCTTGCCCTGCTGTCCACAATATCCTTGTTAGTAAAATAGAGGAAAATCATATTGGGGGAGGTTGCTGTACACCAGTCAAGCATAGCAGGAAGAACGCCTACATAACCCGAAAATGCGAAAACGAAGCCAATAGGGTAAAAGGATGGCTTTGCATTAACCGCAAATGTGGAGAAGAGGCAAAAAGGGTAAAAGGAACCCGCAACAATACCTATAAATGAAAAACAGCTCCCAAAGAAAAACCGCCTGAGCTTTGAACGCTTCCAGGCGGTTTCCTTCTACAGGCAAAGCATGTCTCCAGCTAACTCCGGAAAATCAATAAAAGGGTTGCGATTACCCTGGAGCTCCTGGATTGCTGCATTTCGATGCTTTTCATATAGAGTAACAGGGTGCTCATTGTGCCAGCTAAGCAGAAGCTGTAGGTCCATTTTTGCATCCATCTTTATAACATCCTTAAATCTTAAAGCGAAATAAAAGACGGCTCTCGAGACAATCCCTTTTCCATATTCGGGTTCGAATTTACCGGTTTCTACCATGCCGCAGCCTGTCCTGATTCCTGAAGCAGTGAATTCGGGATCATAGGGCTCAAAATCGTGATACGGAAGATTGCTCCTCATGCTATTGCATCCAGGTTCACAGGCAAACAAGTGATGAAGATCGCCTCGCATCGGTTCATCGCCATCAAACCAGGATTGAGGTACTACATGTTCAGTATTGAAAAGCATCTCGGAACTAGCTGTAAAGCCTCCTTCACTTAGAGTTCTAATAAGCCGCAAATCCTCCTCGATCACCTCGACTGGGTCAAGTTCCTGCCCGGAGTAAAGGCTCTTCAACTGCAGGTTCTCCTGTAAGTCCACCCATGGATAAACATACTCATGCGGCGAATACTTCAAATGGGAGGAGTGCGTTCTGACCAGCAGTGAATGAAGTTGTTCCCGTGCAAAAGCAGCATCACAGTAATACTCATCGCGCAATTTTGCATCCAGCTCTGCATCATAATACGTTTTATTCTGGATGTTATGAATATACGCCTCGCTAGCAGACAGGATCATATCGCATCCATGACCATCGTTTTGAAGCTCTGGTCGAATATTTCAGCCAGGTGCTCCGGCACAGTCAGATAAACGAGTCCATTGCCTTCCAGCTTTGGCGAATTGCCGAGCGGCACAGTCCGCTTGACCAATTGAGCATATAATTCAGGTTCTGTTAGCTCTCGCTCAAAGTGGACTTTAGCATAAGTCTTAATCAGTGCCAGGGCACCGGATACATGGGGAGCCGCCATCGAGGTCCCGCTCAAGGTCGCATATTTTCCATTCAAATATGTTGAAGTAATCCGCTCACCTGGAGCCACGACATCAATTTCATTATGTGAGTTGGTAAAATCGGATGAACCTCTTTCAAGATTCACTGCCCCAACACTGATGACTTCGTTATAAGCACCAGGATAGGCAAATTCATTGGTTGCATCGTCGCCATCTCCTTCATTGCCAGCGGCACAAATGACAAGGATATTCTTTTTAACAGCTGTCTGAATCGCTTCGTGCAATTCAGGAACGTCTGCTGGTCCGCCCAGTGACATGGAGATAATATCTACTTCCTGCTCAATTGCATACTGAATACCTTTGATAATCCATTCATACTTGCCTGAACCAGCTTTGTTCAATACTTTTACAATCAGCAGACCAGCCTCAGGCGCAACACCGATGACGCCGGCCTCATTTTCCTGGGCAGCGATCGTGCCTGCCACATGTGTACCGTGGCCATTATAGTCAGTATAAAGATCAGGGTTGCTGCGATCATCATCGGTAAAATTCCTTCCGCCGATAATTCGATCCTTTAAATCAGGATGTGTAATTTCACAGCCAGTATCCAAAACTGCAACCTTCATTCCCTTTCCTTTCGTTTCGTTCCAAAGCTTGGGTGCCTGGATCATCTCAACACCTTTTGGCATCTCTTTGATTTCATCAGCTTCATCGATCACGGTATAAGGAATAACACGAACACCTTGCTCCATTTCTTTCCCTCCTTAGAGATAAAATTGAAGCTAGTTCTAGTTGTAATAATAAGTCTAACAATTCTGACTATTAATAAACAGGACCGTTAGTAGGGTATTTACTAGAAACAGATATCCATAATTGGGCATTTCATCCTAATGGAAATACCGTGATTTTATTCAGTAAACGTCTGAGAAAACTGGAAAAGGAATCGTCGGTCAAAATTGCATTACACCCTTAAGCAGGTTGAACACTACTTTCTAAGGGGTGAGATTACTTTGAACGTCGTAACGACATTTGTAGATAAAAGAAAACAAAAACAAGTGAAATATGAGCGATCGATGCTCCGTGAATTATCAATCAACATCCTGCAAGGCAGGGTGAAACAATATTTTGGCTCATCAAGGCTGACCTCGAATCTCATCATGAATTCAGGAATCGAAGAAGCTTGCTACGATGTAGCTATAGAGGCATATCTACTGGGCGCGAAATTCAGCCGTTTTGGATACTTCGGTGAACCGATAGAAGCGGTGAAGCCCCGGTGTGAAAAAGAAGAGCGGCATTTGATTGACACCTTATATAACTTTTTCCTGTTTTGGGGGAAGGGTGAAGAGGGAGTAGGTTCAGAAGAGCTTTATTACTTGTGTGAACAGTATGTAGACAGCTGGTGGAGAGAAGGATTCATGAAGGGTGAAAAGAAATATAAACTGAGGCTGCACTAGCAGCAGTTCTAAACCGTCTACCTGTCCCATATAGTTTATTATCAGGGACTAGCTGGGAAGGATGGTTTAGAACATGTTGAAGAAACTCAAATTCGTATTATTTGCAGCCGGCCTTGCCGTGCTGTTCCTTATATTGCAGTATGATTTTACCGAGCATGACTCCTGGGAATCCTGGAACCTTCCGCTTTCAGGAAAAATCATCTATCTTGACCCTGGACATGGAGGGGTTGACCCGGGAGCAGGAGAAGATGAACCCTTTGAAAAAGATATCGCGCTTAACGTTTCCTTGAAATTACGGGATTATCTCCAGCAGCAGGGGGCACTTGTAATCATGACGCGCGAAACAGATATTGACCTCGCGGATAAAGGCCTAAAGGGCTACAGTAAGCGAAAGGTCCAGGATTTAAAAAGACGACTGGATTTGATTAATGAGTCCGAGGCGGATTTTTATGCAACGATACACTTGAATGCGATCCCATCATCCAAATGGAAAGGGGCGCAAACATTCTACTCCACGAATTATAAAGAAAACAAACGAGCCGCCAAACTTATTCAGGACGAATTACGCCGAAACCTTGAAAACACAGACCGAGATGCAAAGGCGGCGAATAGCATCTATTTATTGAAACATACGAATAAACCTGGGGTTTTGGTCGAGATAGGATTTTTATCAAATCCCCAGGAAGCCGCAAATCTGAAAGATGAGGCTTATCAGGAAAAAGTTGCAGGATCAATTTATGAAGGTATGCTCAGATATTTTACAGATGAACAGAAATTTTGGGAAAAATAATGAAGGGTCCTGGATCCTTCTTTTTCTTTTTGGAAGAAATATCTTTCAGAAATGTGTGATAGGTTTAACACTTAGGAATTTTATCAATATGTTATACTGTCCTTGGAGATAAATTTTTACAGAGGAAGGTGTCATTTATGTTAACTGAAGCTAAGGTGCGCGAAAGTTTAAAAGACCTTAAGGAACCATTTTTACATAAAACACTCGAAGAGATAAATGCAATCGAAGAAATCAAGATTAAAGAAGAGAAGAACCATGTAAGCGTTAAAATAGCTATCGCGAAAACAGGTACTGCAGAACAGCTGCAGCTGCAAACGGAAATTGTCAATATCTTAAAAAGCGCGGGAGCGGCATCTGTAGGATTGCGTTTCTCTGAACTGCCTGCAGAAGTTCTATCAAAATTCCAGACAGCGGCTCCTGAAGAAGAGGAAGGCTTGCTGTCTCCTAATAGCCAAACAACATTCATCGCGATCGCGAGCGGAAAAGGAGGAGTAGGGAAATCTACAGTATCCGTTAACCTTGCTGTCTCACTAGCGCGTTTAGGAAAGAAAGTTGGTCTTGTTGATGCGGACATCTACGGTTTCAGTGTTCCTGACATGATGGGCATCACAAAGCGTCCGGTTGTAAGAGGAGAAAGAATCATTCCAGTAGAAAGACATGGAGTGAAAGTTATCTCTATGGGATTCTTTGTGGAAGATAACGCTCCGATCATCTGGCGCGGACCAATGCTTGGCAAAATGCTGAACAGCTTCTTCAATGAAGTTGAGTGGGGAGAGCTGGATTATCTTCTGTTGGACTTGCCTCCAGGAACAGGGGATGTTGCGCTGGATGTTCACACCATGCTGCCATCATGTAAAGAAATCATCGTTACCACTCCGCATCCGACAGCGGCATTCGTTGCTGCACGTGCAGGTGCGATGGCTCTTCGCACAGAACATGAAATCCTCGGTGTCATTGAAAACATGTCTTACTTTGAAAGCAAGCTAACTGAGGAAAAAGAATATGTCTTTGGACAAGGCGGCGGTGAAAAGCTGGCGGACGAGCTAAACACTAAGCTTTTAGGCAAACTGCCATTAGGCCAGCCAACCTGGAATGAAGAAGACTTTGCACCATCCATTTATCAGGAAGACGATAAAATTGGCGCACTTTATACAAATATTGCCCAGCAAGTTGTCCAAATGCTTGGAAAGTAATAAAGAGAGCCTCTCCTTCAGCAGGAGAGGCTCTTCATATATCTATTTGGCTTGCTGGTCGGGGCTGACCAAAGCGCCTGTGCTATCTTTCAATTATTATTGCCCTCCAGAGCCGCCGCCTGATTCCGCACCGCCACCGCCGCCAGAACCGCCGCCGCCTTCTTCTGCGTCTCCCTCAGACTTTTGGGTTGGCATTTCCTCAGCAGCTTTGACAATCAATGCCTGCAGCTTCGCTTTGAATAATGGGCTTTCAAAAGTTTCGGTCATGACTTTTTGTAAATGCTCCCGGTATTCTTTGCTTTTCAGCAAAGTGGTCAGTTCTTTTTCAAGCTCCGGGTCTTTCATTACCTCAATCATCATGCCCTTATATTCTGGATCTTTCATAAGATCCTTTAACAGCTTTTCATTTTCCTTCTTCATGCTTTTTGCAACGCTCTCAGCGAATTTTGGATCTTCAAAGGATTTTTTCCAAAACTCCATGCCTTTCTCGGAGGTCATTGTCTTTTCGACTGTATCAATTACGACCGGTTGGTCCATTATTAGCTTTTCCTTCATGCCATCGTCACCCATGACTTCCTGAATTGCTTTTTTTCCATCATCAGTCTTCAGGATGTCGACAACCATTTTCTTTGTTTCCTCGTAATCGACTTGCCCCCCTGCTGACTCGGCTGGAGAAGCGCAGCCGGCAGCTAAAAGTAAAAAGGATGCAGGGAGTAAAAACTTCATAATCTTCTTCATCTTCCATTCCCCTTTCACATAGACAGCCCTAATTTTAGGATGAGTAAAATGACAAATTGTTATACATGAATAACGACACCTAGATTTTTCAAACCCGCATTGGTACAATCAAATGGTGAAGTTTAATTTTGTTCTGGGGGAAAAAATCGTGACAAGCCGTAATTGGGTACACTTATTTCTCACCACCCTGGTTGTTGGAGCGGTGACAACTGCTTTGGTTGGTTTTATTGTCCGCTGGAGTGAATTCCAGCAGCTGTTAAGTGATTTCAACATTCTTGAATTCCTTTCAATTTTAGTATGGCTAATGGGTGTGGGTCTTATATTTAGTATTCTTAGCCAAATGGGTTTCTTTGCTTATTTGACAGTACATCGTTTTGGCCTTGGTATTTTTAAATCACTATGGAAGCCTGTACAAGTCCTGTTGGTTGCTTTTGTATTGTTTGACCTCGTCTATTTGCGTTATGACGTATTTGCGGAAAGCGGCGAGAGTATCATGCCTTATATAGGGCTCGCGGTAATCGTTCTGGCCGCAGGGGTGATTGTGGCTTTTATGAAGGTCAAGCAAACAAATAAAGACGCTTTTATTCCTGCATTATTCTTCATGGTAGTTGTAACCGTGATTGAATGGGTGCCGGTACTCCGAGTAAACGAGCACAGCTGGCTTTATCTCATGTTATTTCCATTGTTGGCATGCAATGCTTACCAGCTGCTGGTTTTGCATAAGCTTAACCAGAAATCACAGGAAGAGAGAAAAGCCCTTGATAAAAAGGCTAAAACAAATAAAAAAGTACAAAAAAAGCCGTCCAACGCGTAGTTGGACGGTTATTTTATTTCTGCTGATTTAGAATCACCATTGGCAATCATTTCTGAAGCTGTGACCATCTTCAGATTCTTTGACCTGATATCCTTTAACACCAGAGGCAGTGCTTCCGCTGTTTGTTTAGCTGAATCAGAAGCATGCATCAACAAGATATCACCCTTCTTTGCCTTTGCAGCATTCTCGGCAATGACCTCAGTGCCAGGATTCGTCCAATCCTTTGTATCAAGACTCCAGTGGACGACTGTATATCCGAGTCGTTCGGCAATTTTTAAGGTGCGTTGATCAAAATGGCCAGTAGGGGCACGCAGCAGCTCGATGTTCTTAACATTAAGCTTTTTAAATGCTTCCTGAGCTTTTAGGATATCACGCCTGATTTTATCTTCCTCTAGATCGGTATAATCCTTATACTCATATCCAAGCATGCCAATTTCATATCCCTCTTTCACCATTCGGTTCACCAGGTCTGGATGTCTCTCTGCCCAGGATCCTGACAAGAAGAAGGTGACAGCTCCTGCTTTCTCTTTCTTCAGAACGTCAAGAATCGGTTCCGCTTTTTCATCGCCCCAGCCAATATTAAAGGTCAAAGCTAAATCCTTTTCTCCTTTATAAATGGCTTTAGGGCCATCTTTTGCTGAAAAAGCAGGGAGTTGGACCATGTTTTCCATGTAAAAGAACCATGCTGTAAAAAAAGCTGCAATCACGATAACAAAAACTGTTTTAATCGACTTAGCATTCATTACATAAAAGAAATTCATTTTCTCACCACCTCGTCCAATGCACTCCTTGTCTCATTTTTATTCCGCAGGTCAAAAAGATATGATAATAAAAATCAGATTATAAAAATCCGAAAAAAAGACAACACTACAAGCACTATGTGAAAAATGAACAGGAGTGTATGTATGCTTGGTGTTCTGATCAATGAAAAGGAACTGAAAGAGCTAGAATACTTAATTAAAAGAGAAATGGATGAAATCCTATTCGATCTAAAGGACGATCGTATTGATCATGTAGTAAAGAGGTCAATGAAAGAAAGATATCAAATACTGTTTTCGCTCTTTAAAAGAGTAGCATCTCCAAAGGAATGCCTTAAGTATATGCCAGCGAAGAAGAGCATGTATAAAGGTCAATAAACAATTAGAAAACTTTTTCGTAATATTTGTTGACGTAAATAAATTATCCTGTTATATTAATAAACGTCGCTGCTGATCCACTCGGTAACACAGTGAATCGGCGGAAAAAATAATAAAAAATGTGGTTGACATCAAATTGGTCACATGTTATATTATGAAAGTCGCTTCTGAGCGGCGAGACAATAAATTGTTCTTTGAAAACTAAACAAACAAGCGTCAACAAACAATATTTATCATGGCTTCTATTATAGAAGACCATGAGCCAACGTTTTAAATTATGAGCTAAACTCATACTCTTTCTTGGAGAGTTTGATCCTGGCTCAGGAC
>NZ_JBIQOE010000154.1:0-9449 GCF_047739415.1 Mesobacillus sp.
ACTGTAAATGAAGGATGCTGTTTTCTTAACGCTGCCAGTTCTTGTTTTATACTCATTAACTCTTTCTCTTTGCTCTCTATTTCCTGTTCTAATTGCTTAATAGAATTCATTCTGCCTCTCCCTTTCAATTACAAATCAAAATGTTCTTTAATATGTTGAGCTACTTCGTCTGCGCTTATATTCGTGTTATTTATCCGAATATAATTCTCTCTTTCTATCTCACCTTCAATTGAATTCAAGCGATATTGATCCATTGACTTCACCAGGTTCTGCTCCGACCTTTGCAGATTCCGCTTTGTGGGCTTGTGTTGGAGTCGATGAGGGCTTTTGTTCCGCTGTAGTCTTTCGTCTAATTCTGCCTCCAATTCAACAAAATACACCGTTCCTCCTTCTGACTCGAAAATTCGGCATACTTTATCCACATACTCCCAGTCTTCCTTCACATCGAACGCCCAGACATAGGTAAAAATCAAGCCATACTGATTGCTTTTTGCCACCGCTTCGAAAATTTCCTGACGGAAGAGTCCGACTAATCGCTTCCCCTCCTTAGTTCCGTAATCGAAGAAAGGAGTCACTAATTCAATCGTCATATGGTTATGGAATAGCTTTAAATCTGTTATTTTTTCAAGTTCTTGCCCTACCGTCATTTTTCCGGCAGCCTGCGGCCCAAAGATTAAAACAAATTTCATACTTCCTCCTTAACAACCCTCTGCTTATACTCCTTGCTCAATTCACTCCAGACATCGAATTTATTTCTGTCCAGATCGTAAAACACAAAATTCCTGCCTGCATGACCCCTATTCTCAATTTCACCGACTTCAATTCCACGCTCTTTAAAATCTGAGTGAATCGAAGTAAGTGCCTCCAAACCATCGACCTCATATGTAAGAACGAACCGTTCCGTACCATTTACATCAAGAAAGTTCGAGTTCTGTTCCACTGCCTTAACCAAAAACATACTAATATCAGCCAAATTTAAAATAGCTTTTTCATCATCCAGGTAATTTAATTTGGCACCCAGTTTTTCCTTATACCATTCTGCTGAGCTCACCGTATCCCTAACAGGAATGTAAATCGTACCCACTCGGATTAATTGATTTTCCATTGCATTTCACCTCACTATTTAAAATTCTATATTTCTCTCTTTTCACCTTCCTTGTAACAATTATTTTCCATTTTAAAGCTTTTACAGAGGAAAAATAAAAACCGCATAGATTTAAGCTTTCAACTTAATCCATACGGTTCAAAAATCCTTCCTTATAAAAAATAAATGCCACCTAACAAAAAAGAATGCCGCTATGTAATAAGGAACGGAATACCACCATTCCCAGCCTGTATATCGGATAAATCCTACTTTGACCATCAGTAGTTCAAAAAGGATTGTAATAACTAACCAGGCTAGCATATATAAAGCAAATGTATGAATCTTTCTTGGCATGAAGTTGAGAAATATTATGCCAAATGACGCTCCAAGAGTGATCTCTATGAAATGTACTCGAAGCTGGACTCCGGGACCTCCCAGCTCATAAAGTTTAAGATATAAATCCAAAGCAACATCCGTACTTAAGTTGATTAATGCAATAACAGCCCAGGTAACATATATTTCTCTGCTTGTAAGCCGCTTCGGCATAAACCAGATAGTTAGAAGGTTGATGACCAAAGACAGATATGGTGCCCAAAACATACTGGTAAACACCCACTTTTACTTAATTTCTTATCGTAACTTGTTTACGATCAAGCCACTGAATCCATTTATAAAACCCTAATAAAAACAATAAAATGACAGGGTCTACGATGGCAGAATGCAAAATCCCCCACCAGCCATAACGAAAATAGCCCCAGGGCTCCGGCAGCATGGTGATGTATTCATATATTAAAATACAAATGACAAATATGAGTAAGAAGACAATCTTTTTAATCACTTTTTTTTCAAATGGGTATAGGTTTAAAAAAATCATATTCACTGGTGGAATCAGTACTGTTCTAGAAATTAACTCCGCCCAGTCAACTCCAGGTTCAAAGTACCAATAACTGTTGAACTTAAATTCAACGATTAAGTCAAATAGCATCTGGAAAGCAATCGTGAAAGTCCAAATTTGCACGACCTGGCTTGGCAGCAATCTTTTATTCATCTTGAATGCAATCAGGTTAAAAATCAAAACTGATATGAGTAGTCCGATCATAAGCAAAACCCTTCATTCTTTTTCATTCCCTGTGATTTTCTCCCTCAGGTTTTCCAGTTCCTCAATCGAAAGATCCCCAAGTGCTTTAGTTATTTCTTCTTCGATCTTTTTTCTGTTCCTCTCCCGATATTGATTCCACCATTCACGTAAACCCTCTGTGTTCTCCAATAAATACTCAATATCAATAACTTCCACTTCATCGTCGGACAGGTAGTCAAGAACCGCGGCTAGCAAGCGGTTTAAGTCATCTATTTCATCTTTTTTATTGTTCACGACAGGTTCAATTTCTTCCATTTCGTTTTCCTGTACTTCGGTACTTACTGCTGGCTTTCGTGGCAAGATCTCACCTTCTTTACCGTCTTTTATAAGTATTATTACCCCTACCAACATTTTTGATTAAATTTCAATACCTTGAAGTGAAACTTTCATGAGGATACATAAAGCAATTTGTATTGTTGCATTTTAATTATGAGGTGGTACTCTTGCGAAAAAAACAAAAAAGATTATCTGCAACCTTGCTATATACTTCCGCAATAATAGCCTTGTTTTTATTACCTTTTGCCATCGTTAAACGATCATTCAAAGATTGGATTATCGTTTACCTTGTAAGTATAATTGGGAATTCATGGGCAGACCGTTACCTGGTTTCAAAAGGATATTTAAAATACGAAATCAGACCATTTAAAAAGAAATTCAAGATTCACTTGCCCTTTGACTATGTGCACTATCCTTTGATGCTTCTCTATTACAACCAATGGACACTGAATAGTAAGCCAATAGGTATATTTCTTAAACTATTTCCATTTATCATCCCACAGGTAATGATCGAAACATTTGCTGCCAAGAAAACCAAGCTGATCACTTGGAAAAAGGGCTGGACATGGTATCACTCTGCTATTAGTTTGGTCTTAAAATTTTTAATATGCCGCGGGATTATCGCAATGATCCGGATTTTAAACAATAAGGAGCTTTCCATAAATTCTTCGGATAATGATTCTAAATAAATGCGAAAAAGACCAAATCCATATTGATTTGGTCTTCTGGCTTATACTGATGACAATACCTAGGAGTGTCTTATAAATCCCAAATAGCGGCTTCCCTGAAAGTTCAGTTCTCCATAATCTCCTTCAACCAACTGTCCATATTCCTGGCCGTTGACTTGAAGTTCGAGCCTGTCGCCGCTGTCAAATTCAAAAGTCACATAATATATGCTTCGCGCCCTAGTTTCTCCACCTCCGCGCACACTTGTTCTTTTCGTGACGACCTTCGCATTTGCATTCACACGAGGTGACTGGTTGTTCTTACTCCATGTCCCTATGCTTTTAATAATTGTAAAAATAATGATTCCAAATACTAAAATAAATATGCCTCCCATAAAAATAGGAGCAAATGTAAACAGAAAATCTCCTTGTGTTTCTACCATCATGCATCCTCCCCCTGTATATATCTAAATGTATTTATCTTTACGAATGAGGGAGATACAAAGTTTCAAATCCTTCCATTTTTTACACTTCAAAAGCTACCGTATCCCTTAGTTCCACATCTAGATTGGCTGGATCAGACCATTCATGAAAGGCTTCCAAATGCCATTTATTCGTTAATCTCTGATAACCGTTTGCTTCAATCCATTGATGTAACTCGTTGTACGCCTGCCTAATTTCAACGTTAGCACCTTTGTGTCTTAAAATTGCGTACATCTGGGCAGGTATGGTTAGTGCAACCATGTCTTTGGGGATTTCCTCAAATTCTGAAACTTCAACACAAACCCAATATCCGTCTTCCTCATTAGAATTATGATCAACAACAAAAGCTCCTAACTGCAGAGATGGATTCACGACATTCGCAATTTCATCCATACGCTCACTCAACACCTTCGAAGCTTTTGGAATCTCGATGACATATTGATCACCTGGACACAATACCCGAATCCCCACCAATTTCAATTCCGATAACTGCTTTACTTCTGGCATAACTGAATCCCCTCTCCTTCTTGTCCAAGCTCTCCGAACTAAATATCTAAATGATAAATAAACATTTCTCCCTTTCTTCCCATTGCAGTTATGCCCTTATCCACGAAGCCACCTTTCTTATAGACGGTTTGGGCAACTATATTTGCATGGTTTACAGCCAATATGATTTCATTTACATCTGGAAAATGCTCTCTTACATATGGGCTCAAAAGCTTGATAGATTGTGAAGCAATACCTTTTCCTTGATACTCAGCATTTATTGAGTAGGCCCGTAATAATAATGCATCATTATTATCACTAAAGTCTTTTACGCCTTCCCAGCCATGGAGTACAAAAAATCCAGCAGGCTGATGACCATACAAAATGACAATTGGATGCCTGTCTGGCTCTGATTCACATATTTGCAGAGCATCTACAGGAAGTGCCGTATATCTTTGCTGCTCCACAGACAAACTGTAATTCGACAGCCTTTCTTTATATTCCGGCTTATAAAATACCAACGAAACGACTTCTTTATTTATGATTGACAATAGAACTCTCCTTATATGAACCACTAGTAATTTATGTATTTTTAATCCAATTACATATCCACCTAATTAATATGAGACCAGCAAGCTCACCCATTCCCCATTTAGATGATCGCTGCATATACTCTGTATAGGCTGAAACCCTTAACTTATAACATAAGGAGAGATCAACTTGCACACTAGACAGAATGCGACGCAAAGTTTGCCGGTACCATCACGCTGGGGGATTGACGCGGAGATTGCCGGGAAACCGATTGTCAGGGGGACAATCACCATCAATTCCATATTGGGAAATTCCTTCACGGGCACCGCTAATTTTCGTGGGAACCCCATCCCTATCCAGGGAACCTGGGATGAAAATGCAAAATCAATCCGCTTCGATTCACCTTATGCTTCGTTTGCAGGCCAATTAACGATTTATGATGACCCAGCTATCAATGTCCGCCATTTGGTGTTAAGCGGCAAGTTTCTGATGAAGCCTCCGTCCTTACAAGCCGGCGAATCAGGAAGCTGGATTGCTACCACTGATACAGCTTTGACCGGTCCGCCAATCAATACCAACGCCATACCACCTGTAGGAGTTTTTCTAACATCTGATCTCCTCTACAACACTGGAAGGAGAAATACCTGGAGATTTCACAGGTGAATACGCAGTACTAATCTTCAGATACTTTCAATCTGAAGATTACGTTCTCACTCTCTTTGGACAAACTTTACTGCTTGCTGACGATTCCCAATATGAGTTTGAATTTTTTACTTTTCTTCTCCATAGTTTTTAAGCCTTCTCTAGAATCGAAAATGATAACTGACTTCCAGAACCAGACTCTTAGATAAGCTGAATGAAAATGTACTGGGCCCTTTATCCCCTTTTTCTCATATTCATAACCGTTTTCCATTTCAAATTCCGTTCGAACGAGCCAGGTATTACCGATACCAATCTCAATGTATTTTGTTGGGGCCTCTTTAACCATTTTTGCCTAAGATGACCTTTATTCTTTCATTCATTGCTTGCTTCTCAATGTATTCAAAAAATCCTATCCGATTGCCCCATGGATCGGAAAAGGTTGCCCATTTCACTGGAACTTCTTCTCTTGCAAAAATCTCAAATGACTCGATATGTAACTCATTGATTAGTCGTAATCTTTCTTGTTCTATTGAAATAACACCTAAACGCAGTGGACCACTACCCTCAGCTGGTGTTCCCTCTGCTACCTGCAGCCAGCATCCAGGTATCAATTCCCACTCGGCAAAGCCATCATGCGGAGTAAAATCAGGTTCTTTTTTCAATAGAGATTTATACCACTTTAATCCTTCATCGAAATCCGCAACTCGTACCTGGTAAGTCATTTCGAAAATCATTAACTATAGCCTCCTGCTACTTTTCTTGGGACATGATTCGTTTCCATTTATCCTCCCATTTCTACATCTCACCTGAATTTTCCTTCTTTTACAAAATGAGTAGTTCCGGCCTAATTTATTTGCAATTACATGGATTCACAATATTTATCCTATAAAAAAGAATCCATGACAAAAAAGAATCGTGCCTTATGCACGATTCAGTGTTTGATTAATTCACATCAACAAATATATTTTCGGATGGTATCTTCGTAGACCCGGAGACTAGCTCTTTAATCATCTTCTGCATGTTTTTGATCATACCACCGGAGGATTTCACGCGAATCATTGTATACACTTCTGCTTCATTGACACACCATACCTTGACGTCCTGAACCTTAAGCTCCCCGTTCATCCTTTGGATGGACTTCTTAATCTCATCGACTGAATATCCTTCAGGGGTGCCTTCCATCAAGATGTTAAATGATTCCTTCGTAATCGATATACCTCCGCGGATAATGATGAACGAAGTGATGATACTTCCTATTGGATCAAGCCAAACCATGTCAAAGAACATAATTGCCAGTGCAACAATCACTGCACTCAGGCTTGTAATCATGTCGGCAAAAACATGCAAAATAGCGCTTCTCATATTCAGGTTCGCATCGCCCTTGGATAAAATATAGCCAACAAGTGCATTGATTAAAAGTCCAATGATCCCGACGGTAATCATTTGTTCCGGGATGATTTCAACCGGCTTGATCATGCGATTGACGGCCTCATAAATGATATAAAGCGGAATCAAGATTAGCGTCAGTCCGTTGATAAAAGCAGCGATCGGTTCAAAGCGTTTGTAGCCAAATGTCCTCTTTTTTGTAGCAGCCTTTGTCGCCATGATTGCTGCAACAAGGGAGAGAATCAGCGAGATGGCATCTGAGCTCATATGGACACCGTCACCGATAATCATAAGCGATCCGGATATGAAACCATAAACAATTTCTATTAGAGCAAATGAAATGGTTAACCCGGCTGCCCAAATGAATAACTTTTTATTTTTATTTTTATTATTATTTTCATACTGCTCCTTAGAAGCGCTCATAAACATCATCCTCTAAATTATAATTATTATAATCTAATAATACACCAACCGAGAATAAAAAATCAACATTAATTGAGAAAATTTATTTTAATTGAGAATGAAATTCATCATTAAAAAGCTTTTTATTTATGTTCATTTTATTTACTAATGATAATTATTATTAATTAACGGCATAAAAAAAGCTGCTTGAAAGCAGCTTTCTAGTTTGATTATTTACGCTTCATACCCAAGTATCCAGTCCAGCCTTTTGATTTTTAGTACATCGGGCACTTTCCGTAACAACTGATTTCTGACTTCCATCGCTGCAGGATTTTCAAGTTGCATCATCCTTGCCATCATCCTGGAACCTTGGACAATCTTTGTAACGCGTGGTACTCTCTCTTGCTCATAATGACTCAAAGCTGATTCAAGTGACCAAGGAAATTGCTTGAGACAGCGTGAAAGAATTAATGCATCTTCCATCGCCTGTGCTCCGCCCTGCCCTAGATTCGGAAGCATCGGATGAGCTGCATCCCCCAACAGAGTCACTCTCCCTTTATGCCATTTCTTTATCGGCTCGCGGTCAAAGATCTCATGAACAAGGGTGTTTTCCTCACTTGTAGAATCAATGACATCTGCAATTGGTCCCCACCAGCTTTTGAAATGCTGCAATGCGATATGTTTTTTATTTTTTGCTGTAGGAAATGTCCCTTGAGGAGCGTTAATAGACGCAAACCAAAAAACGCGACCCTTTCCTAACTGGGAAAAGCCAAACCTTTTTCCATTTCCCCAGGCTTCGAAACCTCCACCAAGCTCTACTGGAAAACGAGGATCTTCATAGTGAGTAATTCCTCTGAATGCGGTGAATCCTGAATAACTCAATCTCGATTTCTCAACAATATTTTGTCTCACTTGTGAATGCACTCCATCCGCACCGATAAGAAGTTCCGATTCAATAGATTCTCCATCCTCAAAAAAACTGGTTGCTTTCACGCCGTCCTGTTCCAATCTTAAAAACTTTTTATTAAGCACTATTGTATTGGGCTCTAATTTTTCAGATAAAATTCTCTGCAAGTCAGGCCGGTATATCAAATAACTGTACGTTCCATATCGTTCTGCCTGTTTGTGAACCGGCATATTAACCAAAACTTGGCCATCGGGAGTCCTGATTTCTGCTTTTTTCACCGGCGAACCTGCCTGGCGTACCTGATCCGCAACCCCCAGCTTTTCCAATGTCTTGATTGCATTAGCAGACAAAACTATACCAGCCCCCATTTCCTTTAGTTTCGAAGCTCTTTCAAAAACTGACACTTTTTGGCCAAGCTGTTGCAAGGCAATCGCTGCGGAAAGTCCTCCAATCCCAGCCCCGATAATGGATGTATGTGGATTGTTTATTGTATTTGCCATTCTGTTCGCCCCTTTCTATTGAACCTTTTTCACGGTTACCATGTTTTGTTTGGCCGATAGAGCTCTTCTAACAGACACTTTTCCACATTTCCACCTTCCGTTTGGCCGATAGAGCTCTTCTATCGGACACTTTTCCCGGTTTCCACCTTCCGTTTGGCCGATAGATTTTTCTGATATGTTAAAATATAGTAAAATACCCAAAACATAACCAGTGAGGTGCATACGTTTTGACGAGACCAAGAGCATTTGCTGCAATCATTAAAGACAATTATATACTTATGACAAAGCATGTCTATCCAGACGGTTCCTTCTGGACACTGCCAGGCGGAGGACTTGAAGCAGACGAAACATTCGAAGATGCAGTTATTCGAGAAGTAAGAGAAGAAGTTAATTTGGATGTGGAAGTGGTGGAGTATCTATTCACTGGTCAATACAGCCATGGAGAGGAAAGGTGTTTTTTAGTTCGCCCAATAAACGACAAAGAAGCCTCTCTCGGTTACGATCCCGAGGTTGGCGAGCAACAAACCTTAAAAGAAGTGAAATGGCATTCACTTGAATCGATGAAGGATGACCTTCACGTTTCCAGGGTATTAGAAGCTATGAAATTAATAGTTTGAGAGGGTTAAAGTTATGGAAGCAACCATGAGCAATTTAAATTTGTTACTTGCGAGCGGCTTTGTAAAGTAGGAACTAAATGAGGAGCACCTACCGCTAAACGGTGGCTGCCCTCACATTTATTTGAGAAAGGAATCTTACTACTGTTTTTGTAATAAATGCAAAAGTCAGTCCAACTGCCATTTTCAAAAGAAACTGCTGATACCAATTATGATAGTCTTCTGCCTTAAATGGGCGTAAAACGAGCCTTTCAGTTTCCGTATACAACAACTTCACTTTTACCAACCCTTCGATTAGCGTATTAGACTCCTTTTACTCTTAAATTAAAAATCCT
>NZ_JBIQOE010000155.1:0-16114 GCF_047739415.1 Mesobacillus sp.
TGGCCAACTGGACATGGAGAAGTCCAGTAATGGCCTAGAATTAAAGCTAAGAGAGTCTATTTCCCATGAAAAATCCGCTGAAATTCAAAAAGGGGTTCGGAATGAGAACATTCCGAACCCCTTTTGTCGACAAACTGAGACCCTGATGGCAGGGTCTTTTGTTTTTATAACAGTTTAATATCTCGAGTGGCGACTGATATTCAGCAGTACACCGACGGCCATCAGCATCAGTGTCAGGGATGAGCCTCCGTAGCTCAGGAATGGGAGCGTTATACCAGTAACAGGCATAAGGCCGGTGACAACACCGATATTGATCATGACCTGGATGGCAATCATCGCTATGATTCCCGTCGCGAGGAATGTTCCGAATAAATCGGGAGCTCCAAGCGCAATTCTTATTCCCCGCCAAAGCAGTAAGGAGAATAATAGGAGAATCAAAGAACCGCCGATGAAACCAAGCTCTTCGGCAAGTATCGCAAAAATGAAATCCGTTTGAGGTTCAGGCAGATAAAAGAATTTTTGCCTGCTTTGACCCAGACCAAGACCGAACAATCCACCAGGACCGATTGCATACAGAGATTGGATCATTTGGAACCCACTTCCGAGAGGATCTTGCCATGGGTCAAGAAAGGATGTAATCCGTTTCATCCTGTATGGCGCAGAAATAATCAGTCCGACAAAACCAGCCACCCCCACCAGACCGAGTCCGACAAAATGGCTTATCCTGGCACCAGCAATAAAGATGATGACAACAGAAGTACCGACCATAACTGTTCCTGTTCCTAAATCAGGCTGAAGCATAATGAGGCCAAATGCCAAAAACACAAGTCCTAAAGAAGGGAAAAGCCCCTTTTTAAATGAAGTGATTGCTTTCTGATTCTCTGACAAAAACTTCGCGAGGAAGGCAATCATTGCAATCTTCATGAACTCTGATGGCTGAACTGAAAAGGCACCCACTCCGATCCAGCTCCTTGATCCATTCCGCACATTTCCGATTCCAGGAATCAAAACAAGGATCAACAGGACAAAACAAATAATCAATATGACCTTCGCCCATGTTCTCCATGTCCAGTAGTCAATATTCATGATGAAAAACATCGCGATGATCCCGACACCAGCAAACAGCATTTGCCGTTTCGCAAAGAAAAAGGAATCATTAAACTTATAGTCCGCCCAGACAGCACTTGCGCTATAGACCATGATCAAGCCCACTGCCAAAAGCGTAAATGTAACAATCATTAGAAAAATGTCTGGAGTAGATTTTTTCGTTGGCAAAGCAATACACCTCGGCTGTATGATTTAGGGCTCATATGCCGCTTCCCATCCAGCCTGCAATGAGGCCAAGCAACCTGAGTCATGTTGTTCAAGACAAGCCCTTACTTAAGCTTATGCACGGCCTCGATAAACATGTCTCCCCTGACCTCAAAAGTTTTGTACTGATCCCAGCTTGCACATGCTGGAGACAGAAGAATGACATCACCGGCTTCTGAATGTTCAAATGCCACGGGAACGGCCTTTTCAACATTATCGGCCCGCAAAATCGTTTTTATTCCTGCATCATGTCCAGCCTGTCCAACTTTTTCAGCTGTCTCTCCAAAAGTAATCAATGTCTTCACATTTTTTAATGAAGGAACAAGTTCATCAAAAGAATTGCCTCTGTCAAGACCGCCGGCCAGCAAGACGGTTGGTGCGTCGAAAGCTGCCAGGGCATTTTCAGTAGCCAAAATATTCGTTGCTTTTGAGTCATTATAAAATTTACGTCCATCGATCGTGGCCACATACTGGAGCCTGTGACGAACGCCTGCAAAGGTAGTAAGCACCTTACTGATGGCCTCTTTATCAGCACCTGAAAGCAGCGTCGCCGCTACGGCCGATAGTATATTCTCCAGATTATGCTTGCCCGGCAGAACGATATCCTTTGTTTCAATAATTTGCTCCCCGTTAAAGCAAACCCAGCCATCCTTCACATAAGCACCACTTTCAAGCACCTTCCTTGTTGAAAAAGGAATGATTTGCGCTCTTGAATTGCGGGCAATTTCCATGCATTCCTCCTGGTCGCCATTGACAATCAGGAAGTCATCTTCAGTCTGATTTTGTGTGATTCTAGCCTTTGCACTAATATATTCATTTCTTGTACCGTGATAATCCAGGTGTGCGTCATACAGATTTGTAATGATGGATATCCGAGGCTTGAACTGATCGATTCCCATCAATTGAAATGATGATAGTTCAATGACGATCGTATTTTCAGCGGTGGCTTCCTGAGCAACACCTGATGCTACCGTACCAATATTCCCTGCAATCAATGGATGCTTATTTCCTGCCTCAAGCATATCGAATATTAGCGTGGTAGTAGTTGTTTTTCCGTTAGTTCCTGTAATACCAATCAGCGGAGCCTCAGAAATCTGGTATGCGAGTTCAACCTCAGTAATTATTGGAATTTCTTTTTCAATCGCCTTTTTAATCATAGGATTATAGTAAGGTATTCCTGGATTCTTGACGACGAGTTCAAAGCCTTCGTCCATCAATTCGATTGGATGGCTTCCACAAACAACCTTGATTCCCTGCTCAAGCAACCCTTGCGCTTCGGGATTTTCAGAGAGAGGCTTACTATCATTGACAGTTACAAAAGCCCCTAGTTTATGTAGTAGAGCAGCCGCACTGACTCCACTCTTGGCAAGACCAAGTACAAGTATCTTTTTATGTTGATATGTTTTGATATTTTTCATCTAGATCCACACCTCAATATAAATTCCAAGGATCGCGAAAAGAAGGCCCACAGTCCAGAACGTGACAACAACACGCCATTCTGACCAGCCAATCAATTCATAGTGGTGGTGAAGCGGACTCATCCTGAAAATTCTTTTCCCGGTAGTTTTAAATGAAATAACCTGGAGGATAACGGATAAGGTTTCAATCACAAATATTCCGCCAATGACGATCAAGATAATTTCAAGCTTCGCAAGGATCGCGACAGTTGCAATTGCACCACCAAGAGCAAGGGAACCAGTGTCTCCCATGAACACTTTTGCAGGGTGTGCATTAAATACAAGGAATCCTAAAACAGCTCCAACGACTGCGACTGAAAAAATGGATAGCTCATATTGAGATTGGCTCCAGGCAAGTACGGCGAATGCACCAAATGCAATAGCAGCTGTTCCGGAAACCAGCCCGTCAAGCCCGTCCGTCAGGTTAACAGCATTCGAAAACCCGACCATCCAGAAAATAATGAACAGCGCATATCCCCATCCCAGATCAAATGAAATGTCTGTTAACGGGATGCTGATGACTGTTGAAAATTCACTTTGCTTGAATATGAAGTAAAAAATTACGGATATAATAATCTGGCCAAGCATTTTTTGTTTGGAAGTCAAGCCAAGGTTCCGCTTCATGACAACCTTGATGAAATCATCCATAAAGCCAAGCAGGCCAAATCCTAGAGTAACAAATAACAATAGATACGTTTCCACTGAAGGCTGGGAGAACTTCCCTGTCATGACGAGGGTTGTGATAGTGATGGAGATTAATATCATGACGCCGCCCATAGTTGGTGTACCTGTTTTTTTCTGATGCGATTTCGGCCCTTCTTCTCTGATGCTCTGGCCGAATTTAAGCCTTCTCAAAAAAGGAATAAACACTGGAGAAAGCAGCACAGTGATAAGGAAACCCATCAATATTGTGAAAAAGATAACTTGCTCCAGCATTCTACTCCTCACCTGCCTTATTACGATTGCTGCCAAAACCGTTGATGTTTTCGGCCATCACAGCTATATCATATGTTTCATCGGCATTATTAAGAAGTGCTTTGTTCAGTAAAATGAATTTAGTTCTTTCGTTGATGTCTTCGTGTTGTGATAAGTGATCATAGTATGAGTTCATAATTTTCTCTAAGCCTTTCAAATTATCTTGTGTGTAAAAAATCGGGAAGTGGTTTGGCGCGTATGCCGGCACCTGCTCGCCTTCAGGCCAAACAGCTGCCACAGCACCATTTGATATCGCGTCCTGTAAAGTTCCGGAATCATTCGATACCGGCACAAATAGTCCTTTAGGCTGTTCAACACTAGCCAGACTGCTTACAGTATGAAAGCGGATATTCTCATCCCTTATTCCAGTTGTTCTTGAAAATAGACTTGAAACATCCTGGTATGTCAGCATATTACCTCTCCTCTATCGCCTCGCGTGCCACAATACGGTCATCAAAGTCGAATGTCCTGTCACCTATTTGCTGGTATGATTCGTGACCCTTTCCAGCAATCAGGATTACATCCCCCGACTTCGCATTTTTCACGGCATGCTGGATAGCTTCCTTCCTGTCAATAATCGAAGTATAAACTTCGCCTTTGACTCCTTCTTCCATATCCTTGATGATTTCTGCCGGATCCTCGCTGCGAGGGTTATCCGAGGTGAAGACAGCATCTGTAGAATATTCACAAGCGATTTTCGCCATAAGCGGACGCTTCGTACGATCCCGGTCGCCGCCGCAGCCAACTACACAGAAAACCCTCTTCTGCGCAAATTGCTGAATTGTCTGCAGTACGTTTTCAAGGCTGTCAGGGGTATGGGCATAGTCAACGATCACAGAGAAGTCCTGTCCTGCATCGACTACTTCAAACCTTCCCGAAACTCCTTTAACACCTTCTACAGAGGCGATGATTTCCTCTAAAGGTAAACCGGATACGAGGGCAGTTCCAATGCTCGCCAGTACATTATAAATGCTGAACTTACCGATCAACTGGATATTCACCTTTTTTACGCCAAACGGGCTGACCAAGTCAAAGGATGTTCCGCTTGCTGTCATCGCTATGTTGATTGCCTGCAGGTCAGCATGATTGTCAATCCCATAAGTTAAGATATGGGCTGTTGTCAGCATGGCGAATTCATCACTTGCCGGATCATCTGCATTCAGGACTGCAAATTTCGGCTTGTCATGGTTGAAGGCATTTCCGAGCTGTGAAAACAAAAGTCCCTTTGCTTTTCTGTATTCTTCCATTGTCTTATGGTAGTCCAGGTGGTCCTGCGTCAGGTTCGTAAAAGCCGCAACATTGTAATCCGTACCATGAACACGGCCATAAACCAGCGCATGCGACGACACTTCCATTACAGCTGTATCAACCTGTTCGTCAACCATTTTCTTGAACGTTTTTTGAAGCGTCAGGCTCTCCGGCGTTGTATTTTTCACTTCAGAGATTTGCTCGCCGATCTTTGTGTACATGGTACCGATCAGTCCGGTTTTCTGGCCAGCATCCTTGAAAATCTGTTCAATAATATGGCTGGTCGTGGTTTTTCCATTCGTACCGGTGATCCCAACCAGATGTAGCTTATGGCTAGGCTGGCCGTAAAATGCATCAGCAAGGACAGCCATTGCCCGCACAGTATCCTTCACAACAATTACCGGGACATTCACAGGCAGTTCTCGTTCGGCCAGAACGGCTGCAGCTCCATTTTTCACGGCTGATCCCGCAAAATCATGACCATCAACTGTATAACCTTTTATGCATATGAATAAACTTCCAGGAGTCACTCTGCGGTTATCATTTTCAATTGAAGTAATTTCGGGATTTTCTCCCTTATAATCCACGAACAGGTGCAAGTAACCAATCAATTCGTGTAATTTCATAAATATCAAATCCTCTCAAACAACATGGCGACTCTTATTTTACATGATTAGGCTGAAATTAGCCATTGTTGAGACGAAAAGAACAAGCCCTTTTTCCATGAGTAAGATTGGGTCTGCTCCTCAACAAGAAAAATGGCCAGCAGCCTAAAGCAGGCGGCGGATCTTTATCCTGCCGCCGCCTTCTCTCCATAAGTTTATGTTTTAATTACAGCTCTTAGTTAATCATTCATATAAACCCTAATGGTTGACCCTTCCTTAATTTTTACCCCTGGTGAAGGAAGCTGTTTCACAACTTTCTCCCCATCACCTGCAATATCAAGTTTGAAATTGATTAGTTGTTGCCTGAGCTCCTGCTTGGATAAGCCGATCAGATCAGGCACCTCCACCATAGGTGTATCCATCCATGTCAATTCTTTTTCAATCTGGTCCTTGCGTGGAGGAACCTCCATAGCGCGCAGGCTGTCTTCCATAATATCACCAACGATAGGAGCGGCCACTACCCCACCGAACTGCACTGTGCCCTTCGGATTATCAACCGCTACATAAATAACGATTTGCGGATCATCTGCAGGTGCAAACCCTATGAAAGAAACGATATGGTTATTTTCGAGGTAGCGGCCATCCTTTGCCTTCTGTGCAGTACCAGTTTTGCCGCCAACTCTGTAAGAGTCTACATAAGCATTTTTACCTGAACCTTTAGCTACGACACTTTCAAGTGCATGCCTGATTTCTTTTGAGGTCTCCTCAGAAATTACCCTTCTTTTTGCCTGCGGAGATTTTTTCATGACAACTTCTCCAGTAACCGGATCAATCAATTCTTTAGCAATGTACGGCGTATACAGTATTCCGCCATTTACTGCGGCCGAGACGGCAGCGACCTGCTGGATTGGTGTGACAGAAACACCTTGCCCAAAAGCCGTTGTTGCCTGCTCTATCGGACCGACTCTGTCCAAGTTGAATAGAATCCCTTTACCCTCTCCTTGAAGATCAATGCCTGTTTTCTCGCCAAACCCGAAATCCTTCACATATTTGAACAGTTTTTCTTTACCAAGTCTGTCCCCAAGCTCAACGAAACCAGGGTTGCAGGAATTCTCGACAACTTCAAGGAAGGATTGGCTTCCGTGTCCGCCTTTTTTCCAGCAGCGTATTCTTGCCCCTGCCACTTCAACAGAACCTGAGTCATGGAAGTGATCTTTTTCAAGGTTGACCTTTCCTTCCTGAAGGGCCGCCGCCAGCGTCACGATTTTAAAAGTAGATCCTGGCTCATATGTGCTCCATATCGGCAAGTTGCGATTATAGACTTCGGGTGCTACATTGCGGAAATTAGCCGGATCAAAGTCAGGCCTGCTCGACATTGCGAGGATTTCCCCGTTATTCGGATTCATGGCAATCGCAATGATGCCATCTGGATTGTATTTTGCCTGGGCAATATCCAACTCCCGTTCGACGATGGTCTGCACCCTGCTGTCGATCGTCAGCTTCAAATCAAGCCCGTCCACCGGCGGTTCATAATCATCAGCCATATTGTTCATCCGCTGCTGTTTTGCATCCGCATAAAATTGAACTGAGCCTTTTTCTCCTTTTAATTCCTTATCATAATAGAGCTCCAGCCCCATCAATCCTTGATTATCAATTCCCGCAAACCCCAACACATGAGATAAATAGCTTCCGTAAGGATAATGACGTTTTGAATCCTCACCGATGTATACACCCTTGATATCGAGCGCCCTGATTTCCTTCGCCTTCTCGTGAGAAATCTTTCTGCCCTCTGGAATTCTCTCAATCATCGCTTTTTTAGTAATATGTTGATAGGCCTTCTCTTTAGACATATTTAAAGCCTTCGCCAATATTTCCGCCGCAGCATCGGGATCCTCCACCTGGCGCGGCACCACGTAAACAGTCGGTGCACTAATATTCGTTGCGAGCGCCACTCCATTCCTATCCGTTATTTCTCCGCGCTGAGGTTCAAATGGGACGTTCCTGCTCCACGAATCCTTTGCCTTTCCTGTCAAAAAATCCCCCAGCATAAATTGCACATAGCCAAGCCGGACATCTATAATGAAAAACACCAAAATTCCAACCACCAGAACGAGAGCCAGCCTCTTTCTGACCGTCACATTTGATACACGCATATATTGAACGAACCTCCCTCTATAGTTGTTCCAATAGTAAACTAAGATACTCTCAGACACTCTTTCAAATATATGCTTGTACTAATTCGAATATAACAAGAAGTGTAGACAGGGTGAGGTTTATGCAGGAACAAGGGGGTGGGTGCTTATGACAAGTTTGATTTAGTGGAAATGTGGGGGGATGATAGTTTAGTGCTACTTGAGACAATATGAGAAGCTCCAGCTACCATTTGTTCGAACCTAGTGCTACTTCAACAATATGAAGAGCTCCAGCTACGAATTTGTCCGAAACTGAGGTAATAGAAGCATCCGGCTTTTTATCGGAAGCTAGGGATTACTACTGCAAACGCATCTATTAGGTTTCGTAAATAAACAAAAAAAGCAGAGGAAGGGCTCATCCGCCTACTTCCTCTGCTTCTTCATTTTCTTCCTCAGGTTTCAAAGATTTCTCAAATTGCTGCAGCGGGGTTTCTAGCTCGACAATCAAATTTTCGCCTTCATTAATTGGCAACCCCGGCTTAAGGCTTTGTTTTGTGACATAACCGCTGCCGGCTTTGTTTAGCTTAACTCCTGTAATTTGTGCCAGCTTCATGACGTCCCTCAGTGACCAGTCTGTCATGTTTGGGTAAGTCATGACTCCCGAAGCTCTGATAAAGACTTTTTCTCCCTCGAGAGCCATTATCTCTGCCTTTGGCAACTGCTCTTCAACCTGGTTTCCGTCTCCTATGATCACTGTTTGAAACCCTTTGGATTCAAGCAACTTCTTAGCTTCAGCAGTATTTAGGCCGGAAACATCAGGTACCGGGCCGGAAGCAGCCTTTTCTACGGATGCCGGCTTGATATTCAAATATTGAAGACTGCTTTGCATCACAGACTTGAAGATCATTGAAGTTGGAATCGAACCTTTAAAATAGTGGTCGATTTCCGGCTGCTGAACAGCGACATAAACGATCAGTTTAGGATCATCTTTGGGAGCCATCCCAAGGAATGAAAACAGATAATCACTCGCTCCATCTAAATAACTTCCGTTTTCTGTTATGTTCGCAGTACCTGTTTTACCAGCGACCTCGTACCCATCGATTGCGTATGATTTCCCGGTACCATGCTCACCAGTAACAACTGTCCCCAACACTTCACGAACTTTCTTGGCGGTTTCAGCAGAAATAGGCTGGCCAACAGACTTTGGCTCCTCTTGCTTAATTACATCACCAGTGTTTGGATCGACTATCTTATCAATCACTCGTGGTTTCATCATTTTCCCATCATTAGCTACTGCTGTTGCTGCCTGTATCATCTGGATTGGTGTCACAGTTGTTCCCTGACCGTATGATGTCGTGATTTTCTCGATCGGCCATCTATAGACAATAGTTCCAGCTGCTTCGTTTGGAAGGTCAATGCCTGTTGGCTGGTCAAAGCCAAAGTCAGTCAGATACTCCCTGAATTTTTCTGTTCCGATTTTTTCATTTACTAGCTTTGCCACTGCTACGTTCGAGGAACGCTGGATTCCTTCAAGATAGGTAATTGAGCCCCAGCCGCTGCCGTTATGGTCGCGAATCGGCTTGGAGTTTTCGGTAACTTTATAGGAACCAGATTTATATTTTTCATTTGGATTCCACTTATTCTCCTCCACTGCTGCTGCAAGCGTGAAAATCTTCATCGTAGATCCTGGCTCGATCGGGGTTTCGACCACCTCATTATGCCAGCTGTTATCCAGCCCTTCCCTTGTCGTCGGGTGGAAACTCGGACGCTGTGCCATCGCAAGGATATCCCCTGTCTTCGGATCAGCGACGACTGCAATGATTTTCTTTGGCTTGTATTCTTTGTCTACACGATCGACCGCATCCTCCACGAAGGTTTGGATTTTTTTATCAATCGTTAAAAATACATTGTTGCCATCTTGGGCAGGGGTGACTTTTTTCTCCCCATCAGGTAAAAGGAAGCCCCATAAATCACTTTCGAATGAGAGAGAGCCATTTTTACCAGTCAATTCATCATTAAGTGTTTTTTCTATCCCCAGCTGTCCAAAAGTAACCGTTTTATTATCCTCTGTTTCTTCCTTTTCCACAAATCCGACTAAGTGGGATGAGAACACACCGTTCGGATAGAACCTCTTAGAATCTCGCAAAAAAGTAATACCTGGGAGGTTCTCCTCTTCAATTTCACGTTTGGCTTGATGGGAAATGTCGCGGCCGGCTTTTCCGAATTCAACCTGCCAAGCGCCTTTTTTTGTCAGTCTTTTATAGATATCTGACTCACTCATATCGATATACTTCGCAAGGACTGCTGCTGTTTTCGCAGGATCGGTTACATGCTTGGGCTTCTTTTTGTTCGTTGTCACCGAATCATCAAGAATAGCAACTAAAGTATACGCAGTTGTATCCTCCGCGACGACCTCGCCTTTGCGATCAAAAATCGTTCCTCTGACAGCCTCAATCACTTTTTCGTTCGAGTACTTTTGCTCCGCCCTCGCCGCCAGTGCTTGTCCGTGTACCTCTCCAGTGACCTGGATTGTAATGAACCTGAAAATCAAGATAAAAAAGAGCAGGCTGAATATTACGAATAATACCGCTGCTCCTGCATTCATATTTGGCTGTTTCTTGATCATCAGTTTTCCACACCTTTAACATTGTCTTCGTTCAATGTTAAACCGAGCTTTTCTGTTACCTTTTTGATTCTTTCATAGGTACTTAATTCGCTAATCTGGACTTCTAGGTCACTGTTAATCTTTTGCTGCTCCTGAATATTGCCTTCAATGATTTGGATTTCTTTGTTGACTTCGTAAATGGCTGCCTGTTTTGAAACCATGAATGTTGCGCCGAAGCAAACAATTGCCCCGAAAACAAACATCAGGATTTTTTCGCCGGGCGTCAGTATCGAATTGCGTTTTGCCGGCGCTTTTACCGGTGCCTGGACAGTGCGTTGCTGCTGTTCTTGCTGCAATTTTCTAGCCAGATTGCTCATCATTTTCCCTCCTGAAAATTATATTTTATATTTTTTATTTTTTTACTTTTTCAGCGATACGCAGTTTTGCAGATCTTGCCCTGTTATTGAACTCTAGCTCTTCCTCTGTAGGGAGAATTGGCTTTCGTGTGACCAGCTTCAACTTCGGCTGGTATTCTTCCGGAATGATCGGCAACCCTGGCGGCAGCGGTGGTGTTTCGCTCGCTTTTTTCAAGGTAACCTTACAAATCCTGTCCTCAAGTGAGTGGAAGGTGATAACACTGATTCTTCCGCCTACAGCTAGCAAGTCAATAGCCTGCTCAAGTGATTTTTCAAACACACCTAGTTCATCATTAACAGCAATTCTTACCGCCTGGAAAACCCTCTTTGCAGGATGACCGCCTTTTCTCCTTGCAGGTGCAGGAATCGCATCCTTGATTAACTCGACAAGTTCTCCTGTGGTTTCAATCGGTTTACTTTCCCTTGCTGCCTCGATCTTTCGGGCAATTTGCTTTGAAAATTTCTCTTCCCCATACCGGAAAAAGATTTTGACCAATTTCTCATATGGCCAGTCATTAATTACATCGTAAGCGGACAATGGTGCATCCTGATCCATCCGCATATCGAGCGGAGCGTCGTGATGGTAGCTGAAGCCTCGTTCAGGCGTGTCCAGCTGTGGGGATGAGACTCCTAGGTCATATAGCACACCGTCAACCTCAGTTACCCCATGTTTTTCAAGCTCTTCCTTCAGATGAAGAAAGTTACTTTTAATGATTGTCAGCCTGTCGCCATAAGCAGCAAGCTTCTCTTTTGCATTCGCAATTGCGACATCGTCCTGGTCAAACGCATATAGCTTTCCTTCTTCTGAAAGCTTGGACAAAATCAATTCACTGTGGCCTGCGCCACCGAGAGTGCAATCCACATATGTACCGTCAGGCTTGATATCGAGCCCGTCTACTGTTTCTTCCAGTAAAACTGTTGTATGTTTGAACATTATGATCCACCTTTCCAATCGAGGAGCAGGTAATATTATATCAGAATAATGTTACCCTTAAATATCAAATCCAATCATATTTTCCGCAATTTCAGCAAAAGATTCCTCAGATTCTGCGAAATATTCTTCCCAGATGGCTTTGCTCCAAATTTCAATTCGATTGGAAACACCCAAAATCACACATTCTTTCTCAAGCTTGGCATACTGCATCAGCGGGGAAGGAATATTGACTCTCCCCTGTTTGTCAATTTCACTCTCGGTAGCACCCGAAAAGAAAAAACGGGTAAATGCTCGTGCATCTTTTTTAGTCAGCGGAAGTCCTTTTAGCTTTTCTTCGATCACTGACCATTCAGAAACGGGATAGCCAAATAAACACTGGTCAAGTCCACGGGTAAGAATGAACATTTCTCCCAGGTTTTCACGGACCTTGGCAGGGATGATCAATCGGCCTTTGCTATCAACATTATGATGGTATTCACCCATGAACATGCCACTACCCCCACTTTCTAAATACAATGTACCACATTCCCCCACTTTTCACCACCTTATTTTAAATATTCTCCCCCCACCCTTCAAATCCTCCCTGAAATATTTATTTCCATCAATTTCTTTCATTTCAAAAAAGTTGCTTTTACCTAAATTCTTCGTTTCCCTTCTTTTAGGGCAATGCCGAGCCGCTGCTTTTACTCTATTTCATCTTTTCCCTTCTTTTCGGGCAATACAGGGGTGTTATTTCTCAAAGAAAAAAGCTCCATCCTCGTAGGATGAAGCTTTGAACTACATTTTAATAATTTTGTGGGTTCCATCGAATTCATAATGTAGCTTTAATAATTCTGGTATTAGATCCAAACCATACTTATTCAAATAGTAGAATGGGTTCCATACTCTTTCCTGCGGTGATCCGCCTGGCCTTAACGCATTTTCAACTCTTGTGAATTTTCTCAGGATATGGTCATGCTTACTGCAAATGGCCTCAACGATTTTATCCTCCATGAATTCAACCTGCTTTATCAGGATGGATTCGTTCTTCTGGAGCATTGGCATCAATACTGGGTCAATTCCGTTAGATTTTTCTCGAATGACTTTATATTGATCTGCCAGCATTGTTTTTACATTCTCGAAAAGTTCTTCTACTTCCCGATCCTTTAATGAATCGATAAATTTGAGTTCATGCCCGCTAGTGCCTGAGATTAAAACCTCTTTCAAATCAAGGTTCAGTTCCTCAAGGTCAGACTCAATCGATCTTTCGAGCAGCGTTATGTTGAGTCTTGGAACAAGTGGAGGCATCTTGAGACCGAAATGTTCAAAAACAAGTTTCAACTCGGCCCAATAAGCAATTTCTCCAGGACCTCCAATGAACGCAAGCGTTGGGAAAAGCCATTCCTGCATTAACGGACGAGTGACTACATTATTGCTAAGCTTCTCAGGATATTCGTTCGCAATCTCCACCAGCGCATCATATGTGAAGCTGACTTCTCCATTCTTACCTGAAAACCCTCCACTTTGTGGGTCAAATTGGAGCAAAATCCGTTCATTTACTTTTTCATCGTAAAAGAAAATGTTCGCAGCATTCTCGTTAATATCGATCATATTCGCAAAGCCTGCCGAGATTGTCCGTTCTTGCTGTCCAAGAACACCATTTGTAACTTCACGGTGGTTTTTAATTTGATTGATAAAATATTCTTTTTCCAGCCTGCGCAGTTCTTTATTTCCGGAATCCACAATCAGCAAGCCTGAGTCCTTGAAAAGCTCCATGATAATCATCGCAAAAAAATCAACGAAGGATTCCGCTTTCTTCAAAGATTCTAAAGCAAATGCCAATACTTCTTTCGTGTGCTTTGTTTCTCCGTAGGTTTCCATGATTTCTTCAACCCAGGAATAGCAAAGATCCCTGTTGATACACACTTCTGAAATCATTTTTTTCTCTAGATTCCTTTCAGGGTAAATCCACTTTTCCTGCTTATTGTCCTTCATGACGTATACATGGTTAACTTCCTGGTAATCATGGTCTTCTCCGGCAATCCAGAACACGGGTACGACTGGGACGCCCAGCTCCGCCTCTTTTTGTTCGGCAAGCTTGATGATCGAAATCACTTTATGAATGGTATATAGCGGTCCTGTCAGAATTCCTGCCTGCTGCCCTCCGATGACTGCAACGCTATTTTCTTTTCTGAGCTTATCAATATTCCCAGTGATTTTACCTGACTTGGCATAACGAGACATGAAGAACTGGATATGGTCTGCAAGCTCATTTCTCATAAAGCTTCTATTTTTTAATTCATCGAGGCGATGAATATAAGAGTTTTCGTCTGTAAAATTATAATGAAAGAAGCTCTGCAAATCAGGGCTTCCAGCCAGGTAATCTGTCGCAAACCGGTTCGGTGCCGGAAGAGAGAGATTCAACATCTCCATTAACTTGTACTTCCTTTCTCGTAAGCAATTTTCACTGTTATGAGTATAGCATTGATTGAAATGAAAAGAAAAAAATTTTGCCTTTCGAAATTTCTAAAATCAAGATTCTTTTTATAATAAATGTATGTATTTTCAAATTGACTGTTGTCTATAAAGCATGCCGCATCTGGGATAAGCTTAAATAAAAAAATGCTGGACCCTCTATGAGGATGGCCCAACACTAGATTAAGCAAACAGAAATGTCAGGCGCTTAACCAAACCATACAACACAAGGACGATGTAGGCAGAAAAGAAAAGCAGGAAATTGAAGCGCCAAAAACCCTTAAATACCCTTGGCAACAATATTTCCTCTTTATATTTCCAGTGTATCCAGACAAATATAGCCGCAAGTCCAAAAAGGATGATCAAAATCAGCCACAGGAAGGATTTTTCCCAGATGGTGATGATCAAAAAATGGACAGACAGCACCAGCAAAAAGGTGCTGAAATCAATCGCCAGATTGACCGAACGCCGATGGTTGCCAGTGATTTGCTTACTGATGACGAACACAGCGAGGTAGCCAATCATTGGAACTGTGATCAATGCAGCAACAAGTGCGGAGAATAATCCCGGCATCATGCTCCCTCCCTTTCGTGCTCCTTCCCCTTGATGCAATGATAATAATTATGTATTAGTGGAGCTTTTTTATTTTTGCTTCTAGATAATTCGAGCAAATACCCGAGTATGGCGTCAATTTCAGTTTGACGCCCATTTTCAATATCCTTATACATCGATGAATGGTTATTTGCCGTTTTTTCGCAAACCGCCCTAAGATTTTGGAAGTACTGTGCCCGATTAGGCAAATCAAGAACATAGACACATTCATCAAACATTCGTTTAAATATTTCATAGTAAAAAGGATTATGGATCAGTTCACCATTTTTAACTTTAAGAATGGCTGTCAATGGATTGATCACCGAATTGACCACTAACTTTTTGATTAGCATCTCCTTGAAATCCGGTTCAAGGATAAACGGAAATCCTGAAGGAGCTATAGTAGATAATTCTCCAAGAAGGGCAGCTTCTCCTTTAAATACCGCTGTTCTTGTTACGCCCATACCGTTATGCTGAACTGTAAAGCCGTTCTTTCTTACTGCTCCGTGTTCAACTGATCCGACATAAACTTCAGCTGTTTCCAATTCGGAAAGCAGTTTGATATGGCCATAGCCATTTTGAAGAAAAAGGATGCTCCGTTTGGCTTTATCTCTTATATCAGAAATTAAATCATCCAGCTGGTATTGCTTCACCGCAACAACTGTTAAATCATCGTTCCCCTTCCACTCCTGGAACGGGGCTGCAGTTACCTGGACTGTATCCTGTTCTATTCCACGTTTTATAAGATGCAGTCCATGTTCATTAATTAAGTCTGCTTGTTCCCTTGTCCTTGTGAATAAAGAAACATCATTTTCCATGCCAAGGTAATAAGAGAATAATAAACCTATTGAACCCCCGCCGATTATTCCTATTTTCATAAAAACCCCTCATCCTGCCCTTTAATAAACCATTTAAGGACACTCGTGCTTTTATATTGAAAAATCTATTATTTTTGACACCGATAATACAATGACTTTAGTCATATTTTAGCAGAAACAATGCTTTATTAGGAAGAAGGGATTATGGTTCTTCGAATTAATTTTGATATAAATTCATCTATTCCCCCTGTAAAAGCAAAACGGAGACCCAATAGGATCTCCGTTTTGCTTTTGTGCAGGGAATTATAAAATAATTACGATGTGGATAACTATCTGGGTTGTCTTAATCCAGCTCCAGCGCCTAGCCAGTTTTCATCCCTGAGAGTACTTCCTCGAGTATCTTGCGAGAAGCGTTAGCTTTGAGCAGCTCGAGACGCTTGTCTAGTGTCGCCTCCTAGAAACTCCGAAACTTCAACTCCGCCGTCAGAAGCAAAAAGCGCTTCTTTGTCGGAGTCTCCAGTTTCTGCGTTTCTGGGCAGTCGGCTATACTTTTCTATTTCGGTCCTGC
>NZ_JBIQOE010000156.1:0-24450 GCF_047739415.1 Mesobacillus sp.
CAATAGAACTCTTATTATAGGAGAGCATATCTTTTATCTCGATATCCGAAAATCCAACTCTATTAAGGGCATATTTAACTTTTCTATTTTCAAAAGTTCTGGAAAGATTAGCTCTATGACCTGTTTTCACCTCACATAGAACAGCTAGCACATCATACTCCTCTAAGTGACTAAACAATCTCTTATCCCAGTCTCCTAAATTGCCCCCTATAGGTTCTTTAACATAAGGTAAACGCAAAGCAATTAAATCCGCATCCCCGTTTCTATTATTCTCAGTTCTGTGATAAACAAAGTTGTCTATTACAAAAAATCCATTTAGCCGTAAATACCAATATGCAAGTTCTTCCCCATAATTTTTCATGTATTATTCTCCTGAATTTTCTCTTAGGTACTTCTAATTAGTAAGTAAGCAACAGGAATATTATACCATACAAGGTGTTATAAAGAGGATTTTTTAATACTATTACTCTTGACAATCTTGAACAATTTCGAGTTATAGTTGCGTTAAAACTGTGCCAATCGAAAACTTAATTTTATGGAAAGAGACTCAGGGTCGATTTTAATGTATCAACCGATAATCGAAACATTTCAAAAATTGAATTCTAAAAAGCCCTATCCACCATGGGATAAGGCTCTAGAATTAATGAGAGTATAATCTTCGCAACGGCTTCACAGTGTTCTGAGTGTGTATCAAACAAATAAGAATTTTGTTTTCATTAAATTGAATAGGTTAATGATTCTTTCCATCACTATATGCTTCCAAATATAAACCATTTAAAGCCTTCCTAGCCGCTCTCCTCGCACTCCTTCTATCAGTTCCAATACCAATAAAATCCTTATATGGCGGTTCTTCCTGGCATATTGTCACGACTACTTTATAATGATCCTGAAACTTTATGATTTCCATCTCGATTTCATCATTGTACTCATTTATGAGCCGGGAGACACTGTGGTCAATATACTCCAATGAATTCATATAGGGATTCTCCATTCTATTGGGGCCTTTTGTTCTTTTTATTAATGATTTTTTTCTCTTTTATTTCGCTTAGCAGTTCATTATAGTACTCCGCGTTTTCTGCTACTTTATCTATTTCCGTTACTAATTCTCCTGGCTTCATGTCTAGTGCAGCAGCCAACTTGTAGATGGTTAAAAGTGTAGGATTATATTGGTCTCTTTCTAGGTCGCTGATTGTGTTTCGATCTTTTTGGCTGAAGTCGGCTAAATCTTCTTGACTAAGCAGCAGTTGTTTTCGCAGCGCTTTAAGGATTTTGCCAACAATAATGGTCTCTTCTTTTTTCAAGGGAATGACTCCTTTTTAAGACCATTACAAACTTATTCTACAAATAGAGACACGTATATAACTAGGCGTTTGTTTCCTTAACGCAACATTTTTGCTATTCACATAGAAAAGCGGCAGTTCAACATAACTGCCGCAAAACTTTATATATAATTTTTACAACGAAGCAAATGAAAATCCCCCTATCAATCCCAAAATCCAATAAAACAAGCAGATGCCTGGTTGTATTTTGACAGAGGACACATTCAAGAGATCTCTCTCCTACTCCCACTTAAACACATAACTTGCCACGATGAATCCGCCAATTAACCAACAGCCGAGGACAAGTGTTTCTGTCCCTAATTGGAGGAGTGGTGTACCGAGGTTCATCGTTTCCCTAAGGGCTGAACTCAAATGGGCGATTGGCAGGATTTTCACGATTGGCTGGATGATGTCTGGCATATTGTTAATCGGGAAGAAGACTCCTCCAAGGAACAGCATCGGGAAGGTAATGAATCCTGCAATCGGGCCTGCGCTTTCTGGGTTTTTGGCGATTCCTGCGATAATGAAACCGAGTGCCATAAAGGCAAGTGTGCCAAGGATGATGAAGAAGATCAAGGCAAGCCAGGAACCTGCGACTTGGATGCTAAAGACGAAATGGGCGATAAGGACGACGAGTAGTGCCTGGGTTCCATTTAGCAGCAGACGGGCGGTGATTTGAGCGGCAATGAAGGTGGAGGCTTTCAGTCTCGTTCCTTGCATTCTTCGCAAAATTCCTCTTTCACGCCAGGCAGAGATTTGGCCTGCGACTCCGTTCATGTTGTTGCTCATGATCATCATGGCGACGATTCCTGGAACGAGGAAGTCAACATAACGGATGGTCAGTGCTTTTATTCCCACTTTTTCAATCGATACCACCGGCTCGTAGTTTGCAAGATCCTTGCTGTATTGATCAATTATTCCGTTCATAACTGTCAGGCCGAGCTCTGAGGTTGTGAGATTTTTTTCATTATAATAGACAGGCAGAGTTGATGGTTCATTCTGCTCCTCCAGGTTGTTCTCGTATCCTTTCGGGATCTCCATGAACAACTGGATGTCTCCATTTTTCAGGGCTTCTTTTCCGCTTTTAACATTTTTGAACGTTATCGTCTCAAGACCTTCATTCTTGTAAAATCTTTCTGTTAAAACCTTTGAGGAATCACTTTGATCTGAGTCGGTCAGCCCTACTGTTAGTGAAAGACTGCTATCGTTTCCGGCAAAAGTTCCAAGGGCCAGCATTAGAATGATCGGAAAGAGTAAGGTGAAGAACAAGACCTGCTTGTTTCGTGCAAAAATCCGTAATTGTGCCAGTGTTAGTTGCCAATAAGCTCTCATGATTCCCTGATGCTCCTTCCAGTCATATGGATGAATACATCCTCTAAAGTCGCTGATCGAGTCTGTAAATCCTCAATTTTGAACTGATGTTCTGCGGATGCATGAATCAACGAGGTCAAGGTGACTTGAACATCATCCGTATACAACTGGACAAAGTTGTCTTTGATCGACACTTCCTCGACTCCATCCATTTTCAAAAACCAGTCTTGTTCTGGAGGGTTGCTCAAATGGAATTCCACAGAGCTTGTGGACTGCAGTTTTTTTACGAGATTCGTTGGCGTGTCAAGCGCGATCAGTTCGCCTTGATCCATGATTCCGATGCGGTCACAGAGCACATGGGCTTCGTCCATATAATGCGTCGAGAGAATGATTGTTTTTCCTCGCTCTTTCAATCGGAGGACGATGTCCCAAAGAGTCCTTCTTGCCTGTGGATCAAGCCCGGTCGTTGGCTCATCGAGGAACACAATGTCCGGATCATGGATTAGCGCAAGTGCAATCGCAAGACGCTGCTTTTGCCCGCCTGATAGTCCCTTGATTCTGTCATTCCGCTTCTCTGTCAGCAGCATATCACCGATTAGTCCATTGATGTCCACGTGTGTCGGATAAAAGCTGCCATACAAATGCAGGATTTCTTCTACTTTTAATAATTCGAACAAGGAGGTGGACTGAAGCTGTACCCCAATTACCTCTTTGACTTTGTTCACTTCTTCGATCACATCGAAGCCTGATAGTGTTGCGGTGCCTTCATCTGGCTTTCTGAGGCCAACTAACATTTCTATCGTTGTCGTTTTGCCAGCACCGTTGGGACCAAGCAGACCGAAGATTTCACCTTTTTCAACCTGGAACGAAACTCCCTTAACAGCAGTAAAGCTGCCGTATCGTTTTTTCAACCCTTTTACATCTACTATACTCTCATTATTCATGACAAGCCTCCATTGAATGGCAGTTGTAATTAATTGATTTCATTTTTTCCCAGCAACTCCATGTGGAATCAGCATAATGGTTTTTGCAAGGTACCCATTAAGTTAATAATATTCCATAAAAAAATCTGTAATCCTTCAAAGACTCGTCTCGTTAGAAAGGCTCCATAGAATTCCGAAAAGAGTCTATTTCAGAGCTCCTTTTACAGCAATGAATTGAACCGTATATTTGTGTCAGCTATTAAGAAATAGATGGGAAATTGGTCGAATGTTTCAAAGATGTTCTTTGCTTTGCCGGGAGGAAAGCTGTTGACGAGTGTTGAGGATGTGTCGAGCAGGACCATGGCCGCTCACAATAAGGTAAAACTTACGACATGATCAGAAACACCGGTATTGATGCTCTTTTCGATTAGTGTCTTCTATAATAAATTTCGGGAATGTCTACGTTAGAAGTTCGGTTGGTATTTTACATAAACTTCATTTGCTTAAATTTTTTTGATCATACAAAAAGACGACAGTGATAAAGTTGCCGTCTCTGATTGATCATATCCAATGATTAATGGGAAAGTTCCTTACCCAGAACACGTCCCTGCGTTTCGAAAAGTATCCCCATGCTATGTGTTATAAATGGTTTTTAATTGTAAAAAGGAGCAATGCATGCTTTCTCAGTGATTTCTTCAGCTCAATTTTTACTGATTGAATAGCAAAGAGTTCTTGATAAATCCTGGCAAGTCCAGGCATTTTTGCTTTTTAATCCTGTGTCCAGCTAACCATATACTCCGTCTCACTGTTCGGGAGCTCTAGTCCGGGGTCTGCAACTTTCCATCGACCCTTGATTTCCAGTTCACCGCATGCTAACTCAAACTGAGCCATAGCAATGCCGATATCCAGTATTTGCATATCATATCCTAGCCTTGTACTGTAATTAGGGGTATGTTCTATATAAAAATGGCACTTTTGCCGATCTTCCGACAATACTATTCTCCATGGCTGTTTGTTTGAAGCTGAAGGCCCCAGCCTTACCATCTCGATGGGAATTTCAAATTGTGCGGCATTTGCTTTATCAAGCGGACCTGCAAAACTCCCGTCAAAAAACAACTGATCCCACGGTTTTTTGTTATCGGCTTTAACTACATAACGGAGCGCCTTATCAAATACTCTTTGCTTTTGTTGAGGATAGCCCGATGGCGTGATACAAGGTATAAATTCTCCTTCTGCAAGCTGAATTTCCCTTTCAAAGGAATTCCTGCTGAAGGTGCCGCCCATCCAGCATGTTCCCAGTCCAAGCTCTGTCAAATAAATCACCAGCTTATGAAATGTAAAGGCGAATTCCAGCAAGGAGTATTTCTTATTTTCACACAGACCGACCAGATAGACCTGCGGATTTTTAATGAATCCATAAGTTCCAAGCTTGATTCCTTTTTCAGATACATTGTTGGTAATCTGAATAAGCTCAATACGTCCTTTATTGCCAAAAGGTCCTATTAAATTGTCTTCAGATGCTATGTATTCTATAATCCTTTTGTAATCAGTTTCTGAAAGCTTTTTTGTATCATATGCTCTGATAGATTGACGATATTTCATCGTTTCAATAGCTGAATTATAATTATTCATTATTCACCTCTTTACATGGGATTAATGGGGACGGATCTAATGCTTCCAATCAGAATAACAGCAGGACTTCCATACCATGCTCCAATGAATGAAATCATTCTCTTTTTCCATAACGAAACGCAAAGCAGAGAGTACGCCCCCTCTGCTTCTCCCTATGGATGAGTGGTCCGTGGTTTCTAAGACGTCCTTTTTTGCTGCGTAAAACTCAATGAAGAGATCATTTTTCTTTCACTATCAAAGGATATTATCATTTTAAGACAGAAGCCTCCCTCTTCAATCGCGAGAAGTTCATTTAGCCTAGCGATAAGGGGGAGATAAATATTGGTTGGCGATAGCCAAAACACTCACTGTCATGGTATAATTAGAACATACGTTCCTTTTAAATGAGGTGAGTTTATTGCTAGTGAAAAAGGCGTTTAAGTTTCGTATTTTCCCAAACCATCGCCAAATTGAGCTAATTAATAAGACGATTGGCTGCTCCAGATTCGTGTTCAATTTTTTCCTCAGTAAGCAGAAGCAAAAAGATTCTTACTGGTTTATGGTAGAAGAAATGGTACAAAACGGTCAACTGCCGTCAAACAATTGGAAAGGGAAGTTTTTCAATAAATACGAATCGGTAAAAGCTCTCCGACAGTTGAAAGAACATTATCCCTTCCTAAAAGAGGTAGATAGTATTTCCCTTCAAAGGTCCGTTGAAAATTTAGCTAATTCTTTTCAGCGGTATTATAACAAACAAAAGAAAGCACCTAAGTTCAAAAGTAAAAAGAATAAGGTACAGTCCTATACCACCAAGCAAACCAATGGAAATATCGCTGTTCTTGAAAAATACATCAAGCTGCCCAAACTCGGTTTTGTTCGGTTTGCAAAAAGTCGAGAAGTAGATGGGCGGATTATGAATGTGACCATCCGACGAACTCCAAGCGGAAAATACTTTGTGTCTATTTTGGCTGAGACAGAAGCAGCTGACTTACCGAAAACAAACTCGAGCACAGGGGTTGATTTAGGGCTGAAGGACTTCGCGATCCTGGCAGATGGGACAAGGTACAGAAACAACCGTTATTTTAAGTCGTTAGAGCAAAAGTTAGCAAAAGCCCAACATGTACTATCAAGAAGAATAATCGGCTCTAGTAATTGGAATAAACAACGAAAAAAGGTTGCCCGAATTCACGAAAAGATTAAAAACAAACGGACAGATTTCCTACATAAGACCTCTATGGATATCATCAAAAACCACGATCTTATCGGAATAGAGAGTCTGCAAGTATCGAACATGATGAAAAATAAGAAGACAGCTCAATCCATCGCTGATGTGTCTTGGTATCAATTCAAAACTATGTTAAAGTACAAGGCTGAATGGTACGGCAAGATAGTAGTGGAAGTGAGTAAAACCTTCCCTAGCTCTCAGTTGTGTTCGAGCTGCGGTTATAAAAATAAAGATGTTAAAGATCAAGGTTTGCGTGAATGGACTTGTATATGTGGTGTGCATCACGACCGCGATATTAACGCAGGATTAAATTTAAAAAACGAAGCAATAAGACTTCTAACCGTCGGTGCGACGGGGCTAGCCTAATCCATAACTGGCGGTTACGCTGGTGTTCTTAGGAATCCCCCACTTCAAACGGTTCGCAAGAGCAGTTAAGTGGCGGGTAGTTCAATATTACTCATTATGCACCTTTTTCAACGGGATCATAGGGACGTAACTAATGCTTCCAAACAGAATAACAGCGGGACTTCCTTACCATGTTCCAATGAATAAAATCATCCTCTTTTCCATAATTAAAGAAGATTCAGGAGGGAACGTCCCCCTGCTTCACCGATGGATGAGTATTCCATGATTTCAAAGTAGTCCTTTTTGGCTCCTTAGAACTCATTGAAGAACTCATCCACCCTTACCTTTCTTTCACTATCAAAGGATTTTATTTCACCACCAAACTTTTCAATACTAGGTTCAAGTTTTGCGGGCGTTCTGCTAGTCTTCTCATAAAATATCCATACCAGTCATGCCCAAATGGTACGTAGGTACAGAAGGAATATCCTTCTTTTACTAGTTCTAGCTGCATATCTGTTCGGAAACCATATAACATTTGGAATTCAAACTTATCTGTCGGAATATCATTTTCAATTACAAATTGTTTAACTTCATTAATAATATTATGATCATGTGTTGCGATTGATGTGAAACCTGGATGTAGCAATCGTTTCTTGATAAGTTTCGAGTAATTCGCATCAATCTCTTCTTTTTTCTGCAGAGATACTTGTTCATTTTCCTTATATGCGCCTTTTACGAGTCGCAGCCGCATATGCTTTAAATTTTCAATATCGTTTACTGACCTGTAGAGATAGGCTTGAATGACTGTACCGATATTGTCGTATTCTACCTGCAACTGGTGTAATATATCAAAAGTCATTTGGAGATGACTGTAATCTTCCATATCTATATTTACAAATATTCCGTATTCTTTTGCTGTTTTCATTATATCCTGCATATTTTTTAGGCAAAATTCTTGATCAACATCTAATCCCAGTTGTGTTAATTTAATTGATAAATGTGCGTCTACACCTGATTGTTTAATGGCTTGCAGTGTTTTAAGGACATTCTCTTTGGCTTCTATTGCTTCATGTTCATAACGAACAAATTCACCTAGATGGTCTACTGTTGCGCTAATACCATAAGAGTTTAGATTCTTAACTGATTGTATCATTCCATCTGTGTCAATTCCTGCTACAACCTTCCTCGCCCCGAGTTTAAATCCCCATTTTTTTGCACTAGCATTTAATAAATGATTTTTTGACAACGCTATGAAAAAATCTCTCGCTATAGCCACTGCACATTATCCTTTCTGCTTTTTTATTGGGATGCTTTCTTATATGGTAGATACCCTTTTCACTTGTACTATAACTTATTGTTCTACCCTCTAGATTTAAGGGGGGTTACTTACAGCAAATTGATTGCAGCAATAAAAAAACAAGCCTCTTTATTCAACACAAGGCTTGTCTGTTCTGTTTACCGCTATAAAGGAGACGGCTGCATATATTTTTAGGCAGCCGCCTTTAATAGAAAACCCTATTCTTGTTCCCTGATTTTCACTTTCCAAATCATGTGGTCAAAATTTTCGCCCCAATAATCCTTTAATAGAATATCTGGTTCTCCGAATTTCTTTTTCCAGATATGTTGTGCACTTTTATATCCACTATCTAGGCAAAATTCTTCTATCCCGTTATTTAGCAATGTCTCATACATTGCCTTCAATAGTAAGTTTCCTACTCCATTCCTTTGGTAGTCAGGATGTACAAATACTGTACCTACCTCGACAAGTACTTCAAAAGCAGTATTTGAAACATTTCTTATGATTTCATTTGCTGGGCCAAATTCAATAGAACCAATAATTTTGTCACCATAGACCGCTTTTAAAAAATATCTTTCCTCACCATTGCTTTCAAAGTCACTAGTTAAGTATCTTTTCTTCATTTCAATCTCTTCAGTGATATCATTCAATTGATCACCAATACCTTCTTTAATAAATGTATCGATGATCACCGTTTTAAAAAAGTCGTTCAACTTTTCACGATCTTTAGTGGTTGGTCTTCTAATATTCACATGAAGCATTCAAAACGCCTCCAAACACCCGCGGAATTTTTTGTGATTCAAGGCAACAAACCCAAAACCGCAAAAAAATGCATGATCGATCCGGCTAATACAAACAAATGCCAAATTGCATGGTTGTAATGGAATCCGCGCCAGACGTAAAAGATGGCTCCTACTGTGTACAAGACTCCCCCAATCACCAGGAATAGCAGTCCTTGTGAGGAAACATTCTGTGTCAGTGGTCCCCAGGCAAAGACGATCAGCCAGCCCATGACGACATATAACACTGTGGATGTATGCAAGAACCTTTTAACAAACAAAGATTTGAATACCGTTCCTGCGATGGATAGTCCCCAGACGATTCCGAACAGCGTCCATCCTAAAGCTCCTTTTACAGCGATAAATAGGAATGGTGTGTAGGTGCCGGCAATGAAGAAATAGATGGATGAGTGGTCCATGATTTCAAAAAAGTCCTTTGCTTTGCCAGGTGGGAAGCTGTGGACGAGAGTTGAAGATGTATATAGCAGTACCATGGTAACACCGAATAAGGTGAAACTCACGACATGCCAGGCTGTTCCGTATAGGGAAGCGAACACGATTAGGATGACGAGGGCCGCGATGCTTAATAGTCCACCGATTCCATGGATGATTGCGTTTGCGATTTCCTCTCTCTTTGTAAATACATGTACATTGGCCATACTGTTGACTCCTTTGCTCTATATAACAAACGGTCTGTCTGATCCGTTTCTTCTATTATATTAGAACATTAGTATAACACTTATGACTTTAATAACTGAATGAAAAAGGAGCGGGAATTCCCCACTCCTTTCTTCATGCTTATTTTCGGTTGCCTTTTAGATCTACTCCAATAGCTGCACCATTCCTGCTTGAGTCGGCGACTCCCTTAAAAGTACCGTTTTCACGGTCGATCAGGATGCTTTGGACATTGCCGATGGTCGTCGGGCTAGATCCAAATTTATGGCCCATGGCATTCAGTTTGCTTAGTGTATCCGCGCTGATGCCATCTTCATAGCGATAGGAATTTAGATTGTTGGTGTATATTCTTGGCTGCTCAACTGCTTCCTTAAGCTCCATATCATACTCAATGGCATGGATGATGGTTTGCAGCACGGAGGTAATGATCGTCGGGCCTCCTGGAGAGCCAACTGTTAGGACTGGTTCTCCGTTTTCAAAAACAATCGTCGGTGTCATGCTGCTCAACGGGCGTTTGTTTGGCTGAACTTCATTGGCTCCGCCAGGGACTGCATCAAAGTCTGTCAGTTCATTGTTCAGCATGAAGCCATAACCAGGCACCATGATGCCCGTTCCAAACACCTGTTCAATTGTTGTTGTGTAGGAAACAACATTTCCCCATTTGTCAGCGACAGTAAAGTGGGTTGTTTCTCCATATTTCCTGTCATTCGGCTGGCTTGTTGGTGTAAAGTTCGCCTCTGAATTTTCATATTTCCAAGGATCACCTGCTGTTGGAGTCTGATTGACAGAATCCATGCTAATCAGTTCCTGGCGCTCCTTGATGTAATCAGGGTGAAGTAATCCAGTCACAGGAACATTGACAAACTCAGGATCTCCAGCATATGCAGCACGATCTGCATAGGCGAGATGCATGGCTTCGGCCAGAAGATGATATTTTTCTGCTGAGTTGACATCATATTGGGACAGATTGAAACCGTCCAGTATTTTCAGCATTTGCAGCAGGAAGACACCGCCTGAACTTGGCGGAGGCATGCTGGCAATCTCGTAGCCCTGATAATCTCCCCAAACTGGCTCATCAACTGTTACATCATACTTTGCCAGATCTTCAGGAGTCATCGATCCACCGAAATCCTGGACAACATCCGCAACTGCTTCGGCAATTTCTCCTTTATACAGTGCATCAGTACCTTTTGAACGGATCAGCTTGAAGGTTTTAGCCAGGTCATCCTGAACAAGGACATCCCCCTCTTGAAGCGGCTTCCCGTCTGGTAAGAATACTTCACCAGCTGCTGACCTTGATAACTTGTCCTGATTATCGGCAATCGCGTCTGCCAGGACTGAATCAATTGGGAATCCCTTGTCTGCTAGCTTAATAGACGGACCGATCAGCTGCTGCAGCGGACGGGTTCCCCACATTTCAAGTGCTGTCTCAAGCCCTTTTAACGTTCCCGGCACTCCTACTGCCTTACCTCCGGTTGAACGTTCTGAAAAAGGAATCGGCTTCCCGTTTTCATCCAGGAACATGTCTAGCGTCGCGCCCTCAGGAGCACGCTCACGGCTGTTCACGATTGTGGTTTCTTTTGTTTTTCCGTCATAAACCATCATGAAACCACCGCCGCCGATTCCTGACATCATTGGTTCAACAACATTCAGCGCAAACTGAATGGCAACGGAAGCATCAATCGCATTTCCGCCCTTGCGAAGAACCTCAGCGCCGATTTCAGATGCAAGCGGGTGGGCTGTCGCAACCATTCCATCCTTGCCCACATCAACCTGGCTGTACTGGTCGTAGCTGAATTGCGGTTTTTTAGCCAGTCCTGCTGCAGGCATTGTACCGGCCAACAACAAAAAACTGAGCAAAGCAAACAGCCCGGTACGTAAGAAGTTTTTCATATCAATCCCTCCTGTTCAATTTGATTTCAATATTATGGTAGGGGAAATAGAAGAGTAATAGCAAATATTTAACCGAATTTTCTTAATTTTAAAACTATAATACTAGTTGTTTTAACAGAAGGGGTAAATTAGGCACGGAAATGGATAGTACAAAAGAATGATGGTGTATGAAAAATTTATCCCATTGAGGAATTAATCCATTAGGAATTAATCAGCAGCATTTCAGAATCCTTGCATACTCCCGACAAAAAAGAAGCCAAGGATTCACCCTGCTTCCATCAATAATCAATATAATATTTTCACTACCTTCTTCTCCCTCTCCAAACACCTAACTGAAAAATAATCACTGTATAAGTAATGAAAATCGAAAAGGCAATGATGATTTGCTGATGATTAGACCAGATAGTAAGAATGGTTTTTTTAAGGTTGCCTGTCAGATGCAGATAGTAGACATACACCAAGAAGAAGGAAAGAAATACTAAGAAGGAAAAGCGGAGCATACGAAAGAAAGAGCTTCCTTCGAAAAACGTTCTAGGAACTTTACCTTCTTTGTTAGAAAGTATTATTTTAGCCATCAACCACACCCCATTACGCGCGATTCATATTCATATACTTTAGTATTCTTCCCCATCGGGCTATTTCCTTTTTAAAAACAAAAGCTCCTACCTATAAATTAAGAGAACCCTCTATTTCTTGAATTAATTGACCGTTATCACGTTTGTACCGGCCTATTTTTCATAATATAATGAAGAAAACGATTAACAGGGAGTTGTACCATGGCTAAACATAAGATCTACACAATGAGTTTCGCAAGTGTCTATCCTCATTATGTGAATAAGGCGGAAAGAAAAGGACGTACAAAAGCAGAAGTTGATGAAATTATCACTTGGCTGACAGGATACAGCCAGGAAGAGTTGGAAGCAATACTGGAAAAACAGACAGACTTTGAGACCTTCTTTGCAGAAGCTCCTCAAATGAATCCTTCGAGGGACTTGATCAAAGGCGTAATCTGTGGTGTCCGAGTCGAAAACATTGAAGAACCAACGATTAGGGAAATTCGCTACCTGGACAAGCTAATCGATGAGCTGGCAAAGGGAAAAGCAATGGAAAAGATTTTGCGGAAATAATAAGCAAATCTTGAAAACACCGACTTTCATTTATTAAGGTTTTTCCTTTTGTTCAACTTGCTTAAATTTCGGCGATAAAAAAACAGCCCTATCAAAGATAGAGCAGTAATCCTAATGACACGATTATGACCTCTTTTTTCTTGTTACGGCTTGTCTTGAGATTCTTTCATCCCGCTCATTTTCAAGACTGGAGTTAGTTTACTTATACAAACTTAAGTTATTAGTAGGCATGGAAAATCTAGTTATACAATTTCATTCCGCAGTATTTACAATGTATTGCTGAACTTCGTCTATGTCTACATTTCCGCCCGATATCACGGTTACGATGTTTTTACCTTGGATGTTCAACTTATTGAACATGGCTGCTGCTATCGTTGTTGCGCTTGATGGTTCGATAAGCTGCTTCGTACGTTCCATAACGAAACTGAAGGCTTGACGAATTTCATCTTCGCTCACAAGAACAATGTCGTCCAGGTATTTCATAAGTACTGGGAAGGTCAGGTCACCCGGCTGGCTCGTTCTTAATCCATCGGCAATCGTTTTAGTAGCAGGAATTGCGGTAATTTTCTTATTTTGTAAGGATAGGTATGTATCATTGGCAAGCTCAGGCTCTACACCGATCACTTTTATTTTTGGATTCGTTTCTTTTACAGCAGTCAGGATTCCGGATATAAGTCCCCCGCCGCCAATGGGGACAATGATTGCATCCACATTTTCCAGCTGTTCCAAGATTTCCAGTCCAATCGTTCCTTGCCCTGCCATAACAAATGGGTCGTCATAAGGAGGAATATATACGCCTTTTTCTTGTTCTGCGATCGCCTGTGCTCTTGGTAATCGCTCTGAAGAGGTAGTGCCGCACATTTCCACCTTCCCGTTGTAAGCTTGGATTGCGTTTACCTTACACTTAGTAACATTCTCAGGAACTACAATGGTCGCTGGCACCCCGTATTTTTTGGCAATATAGGAAACCGCTTGGCCATGATTACCGGATGATGCAGTTGTTATATACTTCGCACCATTTTCAATGGAGTGTATGACTTTATTACTTGCTCCTCTTATTTTAAACGAACCTGTTTTTTGTAAATGCTCAGATTTTAAAAACATTTGATTCCCGCATATATTAGTAAGTTGCTCTGATTGCAGAATCGGCGTTACATACGCTATTTCACCAATCCGTTCTCTGGCCTCCTGAATATCTTTTAAAGAAATCATGTTCTCCTCTCCCTCCTATTTAACTGCAAAAATAAAATCAATCTCAATGGGGGTATTGCCAGGCAGCTCTGCAGCTCCAATGGCTGTACGGGCATGGCGTCCTTTTTCACCGAAAATATTCTCAAGTAACTCAGAAGCGGCATCAAGAACTTTGGAAGGTTCATAAAAACCTGGTGCAGTTTGAATATAGCCTGTCACTTTTAACACTTCGACTACATGATCAAGATCACCCATGGCTGCTTTTAAACTGCTAAGCCCTTTTAATACACATATCTCCGCGAGTTCCTGAGCCTGTTCAACCGTAACATCACTCCCTACCTTACCTGGATAGGGAACTTCACCATCGATCCTGGGAACCTGTCCACTGACATAAGCTACCCCTTGGTGAATTTTAACAGGAACATAGCTATACAAAGGGGCAGCAGCCATAGGTAACTCCAAGCCTAACTCTTTTAACCGACCTTCGATCACACTCATATTTGAAACCCTCTTTCTCCATGTCAATTAATCTATAAATAATTAGACCCCCTTGCTCAGTCAAATTTCTATTCCATCTTCTTTTCAAAAATATATATAAAGAAAAAATAAAGACCAATAATCATTGTTAACCAAGGAATCCAAGACACGATTGAGCTTGAAAACGGGTTTTCATATACTTCTAAAAAATCCCCTGCAACATTTGATACTATACCGTTGATAAAAAACATTAATAATGACATTGAAATAAAAATAGAAGCAACTATAAGTTTCATCTAAAATGTCCCTCTCTATTTATGTCTATTGCTAACCTATGTACTATAGAATTCTATATGTTTGACAAAATACCTTATTGTTTTATTGTCAATTTTAAGAATTTTCATTATGCTAAACTGCCTCTTTGCCGAGCAAGAATTCAATTCCTTCCACAAGGTAAGCAAATGTTAATGAATAATTATAAATTGAAAATAGTTGCAATCCCGATAAAAGCGATAATGTAAAGCATTCCTATAGAAGGTAATAAAATATAAAACATCCCAGAAAAAGCAGCATATTTTTTAACCCCGAAGTAATAAGTTAATCCATAAGCTATACCATTACCAATTAAAACAAACATTACTGTTATATATGCACCAGCAATACCTCTATTAACATATTCTCCATCAGAAAAGAAATAAGAGTAAATAAAATGACCTTAATTGATTGTATTCACTTAATCCCCCTACATTTAAGGTATTAATATGTTCCTTTATTAGAGTGAGCGCATTCGTTATTGTTGCATTTAGTTAACAACTGTTCTTCTTGAACGATTCTGCTTCTATAGCTCAATAGGGAATACAACAAAAAGGAGCCTTAATCCTTCTGAATCAAGGCAGAAAAAGTTAGTTAAGGATAATTATATTTTCACAATACAAATTTAGATGTTATGACCATTAACTTCAGTTGATCTTGAACAGACACTAATTCACAAATTGTTATAAATCGTCCAACGAGGACAATGTTCTTTCGTTCATTTATTTTCCTCAAAGTTCTAGGGGCTTACTCACCTACCATACCGTCCCCATCACGATCATCCATATATGGGTATAACCAATGATCACTCGTTATTGGCATACTGAAACCTGCTGCTTTTGCCTCTTTAATCGTCACCTGTCCATTACCGTTTATATCAATGCTTGAAATATCACCGTTAGTGTTTGAACTAGTTGCATCGGAAGGCTCACTTCCTGTTGAATCGAGTGATTCGTTTATCGCATCAGGGTCAACATTGTCAAATCTATCAATGATTTCGTTACCCATTAATGTATAGGTATACTGATAACTTGAGGGAATTTGCGTTTGATTATTCGGATATGTGATAATTGCTTCAAAATTAGTGGCTCCGCCTGCGCTACGGATCACGTCTTCCATATAAGCTTGATCACCATGTCGGTTGAGTGTGCTATCTTGTGGGGTAATATTATAAGCATTTGATACCCCTCCGAGAGAATCAGCAATGATATGTCCCTCATCTAAAACGTCACTTACGACACCCGGAACCTTTGCCTCATCAGAGTAGTATCTGCCAGAAGATAATACAGGTTCGTTACGGTCATCTTGTAGAATGATTTCGTCAGCTATGACACGTACTAGTTGCCCGTATTCATTAGTAAATGCCCAATATTCACGGTCCCCAAAACCAATGTCAACGACGACATTAGGTTCACGATATCCTGACAAATCACCACCATCAACTTCAATTAGTTTGTATCCTGAGAACAGTTCGTTATTTGATTGGGTTGGTTTTTCCTCTACTACTGGTTCATCGACAACCGTAGTTTCTTCTTTTTCACTATTTTCATTTGTATTAACTGTGGTTACTTCTTGTGGATCTGTTTCTCTATCTGTAACTGATGAATCTTCTACGTTGGTACAACCAACCATAAAAATGGTTGTTAAAAGTAAAATTAAATAGTTCACTTTCATTTTCATTTTAGGACTCTCCTATAATAGTTTCATAACCTAGATTAACATTGTTAACCTATTGATAATAGTACATTCCAAAATTACCTATATTTTAGTATATACTTTGTTCGATGTGTGTAGTATTAAATTCCAATAAAGGCTTGTACAGATTCAAATTGCAACTCGAACTTTTTTAGCACTTATGACTCGAATCTACACTCAATTAGTCATTCAGATTAAGAATTGATAAGAAAAAAAATAATCCCATCTCATTTGAGAAGGGATTTTTTACAATTCAATACCTTAGAAAGGTCTACTATGTGATCGCACACTATCTCTCACAAGCAAAATTATCTTTATCTCTATCCATTTTAGGTTGATAGGCTGGATGATCAGAAGGAACGCCATTTGGATATTTCTTCCTTAGTTCAGTACAATTGGCAAAGTTCTCTGAACCTCCACTTGAAGCTGCTTTGGCTTCTGCTTCTTCCTTTGCTTTGGCTTCTGCTTCTGCCTTTGCTTTAGCTTCTGCTTCTGCCTTCGCTATAGCTTCTGCTTCTGCCTTCGCCTTGGCTTCTGCCTTTGCTTTAGCTTCTGCTTCCGCCTTCGCTTTGGCTTCTGCTTCTGCTTCCGCCTTTGCTTTGGCTTCTGCTTCTGCCTTTGCTTTAGCTTCTGCTTCCGCCTTCGCTTTGGCTTTGGCTTCTGCTTCTGCCTTCGCTTTGGCTTCTGCTTCTGCCTTCGCTTTGGCTTCTGCTTCTGCCTTCGCTTTAGCTTTAGCTTCTGCCTTTGCTTTGTCCTCAGAACTCTTTTCCTCATTCTTATCCTCTACTTTTGAGGTTTTCGAACTTTCAGATGAACAAGCAACTAAACTAAAAATTAAAAATAAAGCAAATAAACCTATTAAATACTTTTTCAATTCAAAACCCCCTTCACATTTCCTATCTTTGTATAACATTAAAATACGGTGTAATATTTTTACTTATTTCAGAAAAATTTAGTTATATATTTTAGCAGTCAGTTCTTCAAAGAAAGTCCCTTTATTTGAATATATAATGTCCTTGTAAAACATATTACTTAATTAAAATCTTCGCCTGTTCATTTAAACTCTTTTAAGGGTATGACCTCTCCTGGCTAAACCCTCATATCCCCAATCCGTTTTAATATCCCAAGACATTTCCTTCTTAAATCACCACACCACTCACTTTTGAGTGCTTCATCAAAGCACCAGAAGATGAAAGCAGATACCACAGCGGTAATAAAGAAGAAGCTGTTATTTGTTATATTCGTGAGCCAGTTCCCGTTTCCAGCATCAAAGAGGAGAGTTGGAAGTAAGACAAACAGAGCCCCAAGGAAAACATGAAGCAAGCCTGCAACGGCCAATCTTCTTAGCCGGGCTGCTCTCCTTGTAAGAAAATCAGTAAAGATAGAGGATGGAATTCCGTAGATTAAGTTAATTGGCAGGATGTACATGCCGAAAAACAGTCCAACCCCGGATTGATCAAGTATCGATAACGGGATCACCACCATCACTGTTGCGCCAAAGGCAGAGATCAATTTTCTTAGAATCATAGTCAATACCCCGTCCTGATTTATTTTTTACAAAAAAACGGCCCGATCCATCCTCTTTCATGAGTGACAACATATGTCCATGTGAATTCTTGGTCAACGACGTATAAATCGGCATATTCCCCATCGGCCAGTAAAAGGTCTGCCGCTTTCAAATCAAAAGCCCTCTCCACTTGAAATACATCATCTGAGTGCTGGAAGAAAATCAGGCAAGTATCTTTGTATTGTTTTTTGAATGCCAGATCCGCCTGCTCTTCCTTATCACACTTTCTTTTCTCATAGCTGAACACATGCCACAAATACCCACTCGCTCCACTATATGAATGCAGATAGATCTGCTTTTTTTCCATAGGACTTAAATGGGATGCAAATACTTCTTCCCACTGCATTCTTAAATGGTATCCGTAGTCATCTGTTTTCCTGACTAATATTTTTTTGCTTTTAAGTTTGTAATAGAAGTCCATACACTGCCTCCTCTGCGAATGCCTTATAATTCATTCTGCTTAAGAGTGTTTTATTCCTTTAATTAAAGTTACTTGTCAATAGCATAAGGATGTACCCTAAACAATCAAAAAGCTCCCGACTCGAATCGGAAGCTCTTTGGACAGCAAGTTGCTTCAAATGCAGCTCCTATAAGGATAATTGAGAAATGATCTACCCAATGGGAGCTGCAGGATGGGGCATTTTTTTATGAAAAAATTCTAAAGCACCTGTGGTAATGATTAGGTTTAACGATTTTGAAGCTCGATAATACTTTTTCCGCCTAAAAAGGCGTGTCCTGTGGTCAGTGTCATGACCGTTTCAAAGCCATAACGATTATATACCTTTTCTACCCTTTCATTAATAGGAAACACCCATAGGTTTTCAAACCCATGTTTTTGTACTACTTGTTGAATATGTTGAATGATATAGCCAATTAATCCTTTTCCTCGGTATTCCTCTAATGTAGCTACACTTTCCATTCGCGCTTGTCTGCCATGAGCAAAGATACAGGCAGTGGAACAGGCGACACCATGGTACCTTAACAAAAAGTGTTGATAAGCGGGATGTTCAAACTCTTCCTTTAAAGCCTTTTCTCGAACTTCACGCCCGCCAATCTCTTTGATGCTGCATTCGATTTCTAATGCTTCTTGATAGTTTGCTTCGGTAACTGCTTCAATTGAAATAGCGTCATTTCTTTCCAGTTTAATCACTTTTTGATTCCATAATTGTACAGGACTTGGCAATTCCTCATATCCAAATCCTTTTGATTTTAATTCACGTACCAGAGCAGGTTGTTCATCTGGAGTGTATATGTAAAATCTCGGAATAATGTTCTTTTCATTATAAAAGCTCATTACTTCATCAACAATATTTTCTGGATGGTCAACTAGTTTGCGAATATGGGCATGATTCGCATCATAATAGGCAGGCTGATCTTCACTTAAAAATAGAAAACCCCACTCCCTGTCGTAACGAGTAGTAAATGTAGCAAGGTAAGCAAACTCCAACTCTAATATTTTATCTAACATGTATCTCATTCCCCTCATTCAATTGCTTTGAAAAATCCCCTTATTTGATATTAGCATTAATATCCAATTTCGGGAGTTGTTTCATTATATAATAGTAAAGGACTGACAACATATAGCCCTTTACTATCTGACTCTAGCAAAGCGTATGTCTGTCGGTCGGACTCAAAGTTAAATTGATTCATTTATTTTTTTTGCGAAAAATGAAACCAACATACCTATACTGAACGACATACTAGTGAAAATAACTTATGGAGGTTGCCCAGTGAATGAGGAACAGAAATTAATCAATCAAGTCCGGGCAGGTAATGGAGAAGCATTCAGCCAGCTGGTTGAAAGTCTGCTTTCTTCTTCATATCGGACGGCTTATCTTATACTTGGTTCACGGGAGCTGGCTGAGGATGCTGTCCAGATTGCCCTGGAGGACTGCTATCTCAGCATTATGCGAGATGTGGAAATCCGCCATTTTAAAGCATGGTTTTACCGGCTCGTCTATACCCGTTCAATCGATGTTTACCGAAAGCAAAAGCGAAATCAGTTTTCTGATATTGAGGAAAATCCAGAAGCGATCACCAAGCTGCAATCCGGATCAGCTCAAAAAATGGCTGTTGAAAGTGAAACAAGGCAGGAACTGCTGCAGTTGATTACCCATTTAAAAGATGAACAACGAGTTCCTCTACTGCTGTTTTACTATGAAAACTTGTCAATCAAAGAAATCAGCCTCATCCTCAATGAAAACACCAATACGGTAAAAACAAGGCTGTCACGGGGCAGGAAAAAGCTCGGAGAATTGATGAAAAAGCATAGCCACTTTCAAATGGAGGGAAATACTTATGGGATATGATAAGGATAAAATGCAGATCCCTGATTCGCTGCAAAAGTTTACAAAGGAATTGCCTGGCCGATTCGCAGCTGGTGAATTTGACGATGAGCGGAGTGATCGAGTTGGCCGTGAGCTGGAAGGGTTCAATAAAGCTTTAAAAAATCAGTGGACATTTTGGAAAAAAGCAGGTGTAACGACTGTCGCGATAGCTGCCAGCTTCATGTTATTTGTTGGTTCAGGGTTCGTTTCCCCTACGATGGCTAAGATGGTAGCGAAGATTCCCCCGCTCAGTGCGATCTTTGACAGTCCTGAGCAAAGCCTGAACGAGCGTCTGACTGAGGCGTTGAAAAAAGAAGGATATCCTGTGAAGCAAGTGAACGAGTTTGTCGGCGGCAAGAATGAAGGCATCACCATTACATTGGATGCCTCAGAAGAACAGTATCAGGAGATGCAAAACGATGTTATCAAAATCGGACATTCCATGGTTAAGAGCGAGGAATTCAAAGGGACGAGAATCGAGGATTATTTTGTAAAAGTAAGACCGCATCGCGAGCCTTCTGAAGAATGGAAACAGGAACAAGCTGAAATCGAAAAGGAAACTGATGAAGTGTTCCAAATCGTCCAGGCGGCCCTGGAACCATTTGATTATCAGAACTCTGTCGGTTATATGAAAGATGAAGTTGAACTTGAAATCCCAAGTATCGAAAAGCAGGAAAAAGTGGATCAAATCAAAAAGGCTGTAGAGGATGCCCTCGCTGCAAATGACAAGGATTATATAGAGGTCAAAATCAGAAAGTTTGATGTGGTCAAACGAGACCAATACGCCCGCTGGAGTGATGCGGTTTCAGGAATTGGACATGAATTCAAGACCTATAAAAAATACAAAGTTTCCGGTGTAGGCTATAAAAGTAAAGATGGGTTAATGACCATTTTCATCACGATGAAAATGAAAAGCACCGACAAAGAAGCAGTCTCCCACGCCACCGACCTTTACACAATGGCCGAGGAATTCATCAAATCAGACGAAATATGGCCAAAAGTAAAACAAGACCCATATAAGATTGTCGTAAGGACAAAAGATAAAAAAGAATTTAATACAGATGAAAAACAGTTTAATTAAAGAAAGCAAAGGGATCATTCCCTTTGCTCTTTTGTAATCTTTTACAAGAAGAATGAAGCAGAAGATACATCCCAGTGCTTCTTTCTTCCTTCACTCGCCTATAATGACTGCTCCCCTTAATAAGCGCGTGCAAACCAGACGGTGTGTTTCGCTTCGTTGCCACAATGGATGCATGTCTGTTTTTCTGCTGGTGGGTTGAATGGGATGTTTCGCGTTGTGAATTTTGTTTTTTCTTTTACGCTTGCTTCACAATCATCATCACCGCACCAGCCTGCCAATACCCATCCTGGAATATTTCCACTTGCTTGGGACTCTGCAATATGCTGTTCGAGCTGATCCAGGCTATCGATATGGGTATGAGAATTCTCTTCACGGAACGCTTTTGCTTTTTCGAACAGACGAGTCTGCATCGTTTCGAGTTCGTTCTTGACTTTTTCGACCATAGATTCTAATTGCACAGAAATTTTCTCATCCATATCCCGAGCTTTCATCAAACTCTGGTTTTGATCTAAATCTCGCGGACCTAATTCAATACGGACAGGAACACCTTTTAACTCCCACTCATTGAATTTATATCCTGGTGATTGATCGGAATCATCAAGACGAACACGAATGCCTTCTGCTTTTAAAGCGGTAAAGATCTCATCCAGTTTCTCGATGATGGCCGGGTTCTTTTTCCCAGGGCCAACGGGGATTAGAACCACTTGTGTCGGAGAAATTCTTGGCGGCAGTACGAGACCCTGTTCGTCTCCATGGACCATGATGACAGAACCAATCAAACGAGTGGACGTACCCCAGGATGTTGTATGTACAAATGTGTGTTTATTTTCTTTATTCAGGTATTTAATATCGAATGCTTCCGCAAATTTTGTACCCAAGTAGTGGGATGTACCAGCCTGGACGGCCTTTCCATCCTTCATCATCGCTTCGAATGAATAGGTGTCGACAGCACCGGCAAATCGTTCAGACGGCGTTTTTTGGCCATCATAAACTGGAATTGCAAGCAATCCTTCGACTACTTCCTTATAAATATTCAGCATTAGCATCGTTTCCTTGCGTGCATCTTCCTCGTCGACATGAGCCGTGTGACCTTCCTGCCATAAAAATTCAGAAGTGCGGATGAATGGAAGAGTTTTCTTTTCCCAGCGGAATACATTAGCCCATTGATTAATCAAAACTGGAAGGTCCCGATAACTTTTAATCCAATTTGAATACAGATGCCCAATCATCGTTTCCGAAGTTGGCCTCAATGCCAGGCGTTCTTCTAATTCCTCTCCTGCAGCTTCTGTAACCCAAGGAAGTTCTGGCGAGAAGCCTTCAATATGATCTTTTTCCTTTTGGAAGAAGCTTTCCGGAATCAACATTGGGAAATAAGCATTGCGGTGGCCTGTTTCCTTGAACCGCTTGTCCATTTCCCCCTGAATGTGCTCCCAGATTTCATAGCCATCCGGCTTAAAAGCAATACAGCCGCGAACTGGGGTGTAATCAAATAATTCGGCTTTTTGAATCGTATCAATATACCATTTTGTAAAATCATTTGTTTGCTGTGACATGTCCTTTTCCTCCTGAAAAATCAAATATAAAAATAAAAAAGCATAAAGAGTCCTTGATAAGGACGTCTTTATGCTAATAGACGTGGTACCACCTTAGTTCGACATTCATAGAATGTCCTCTAAACGTTTGTATCGGAACGACCCGGTTAGTTTTTCGCTAACATCTCCGTGGCAGGGTTCAATAAGGAGGGGTGATATAGCTTTCAGCCATGGCTATATTCTCTGGATTCACAATCCTTATTTACTTGATCACATCATTGATTCCATATTTATAAATTAATATATCAAGTTTCTATCAGGAATTCAAATTGAAGCATAGGTATTTTCTAATGCTTCGAAACAAACTGAGAACAGAAACTCCCAATCGGTGATTCATTGATAAGAAGAAGCATACTCTACTGCAATTTCCAGACAGAAAGTACGTCCCTTTGATTATTCATGCAAAAAGGCAGCAGTCTTTACACTGCCTTGTATGATTTTGTTTATTTTGCATTGGCCAAAATGGCTTGCTGTACGGTTCCATAAGTGTTCAATTTAGAGAAATCGACTCCCGTGTTGATGACATCAACTGCAAGTTCAGGGCGAATTCCTGTCAGCATCGTCTCGATTCCGATTAGTCTCAGGACTTTATTGATATTGAAGATTCGCGCGGCGATTTCAGCATCGATCATGGCGATTCCGGAAAAGTCGATGATCAGGTTTTTGATTCTTAGCTCGCTGATCTTCGGAATGACATGGGTCATGATATGGTCGCTGCGTTCGAAATCGAATTCACCGATCAATGGCAGGATGGCCATGTCTTGTTCGAGCGGAACGATTGGGGATGATAGCTCTGTGATGATTTTTTGATTCCTTTTGTTCTGCTCATTTGCGAGCCTTTCCCGCTCCATCATTGTTTCCGTGATACTTAAATCAAGCATGTAGCTAATTCGGTTATTGACGAAAACCACTTCTTCGGTGGAAAGCCCCTCTCCGACTGAAATTTTCGTCAGCATTTCAATAAGCTGAAGACGGGTTTCTGCATATGGCTTCAGAATACTGGCGAGCTCCTCATAGCTGAATTGATATTCCCTCTGATTCGCTTGTCTTTCTTTATGCCAGGCAATGAACTTCTCAGCCGCAGCTTCCTTTGAAAGGTTCAGTGTGTTGCCGAGGAATTCCACGAATGCCTTATTCGTCTTCCTCGATTGTTCGATAATTTCTGCAGGAAGATCAATTTCGAGTTTTTTTAAATTATAATCGGTAATTTCCTTACTGATTTCATGTGCATTATCAATTAAGTATCTAGAAAATCTTTCGATGGGATTCACAAGTTCAGCTCCTATAAATAGTTCCGTTTTTTCTTTTTATAGATTATACCACTTATATCTGGATAAATATATTTTCAACCATTTCGATTCAACTTATTGGCATAACAACTTCAGTAGAAAAAACGGCATTCATATAAATACCGTTTAAGATTTCCCTATAAAGTTGCACTAAACTATTGATCATGATACTTCTGCTTTTTGGTCATGGCCGGAATGTATTACCTCAGCTTTTTCTTCCCTTCCTTCGCTCCACTTAAAGACAATGGCTCCAGCTATTATGACGAGTACGCCGAGGAATTGTTGAAAAGTAAACGGTACCTTCTCCAATCCCATCCAGCCTAATGAATCCCATAAAACCGCGAAACCGAGCTGTGAAGTCAATACAATTGATATCGCAAAGGTCGGTCCAAGGAACCTAATCGCCTGGACGAT
>NZ_JBIQOE010000157.1:0-10275 GCF_047739415.1 Mesobacillus sp.
GATGAAACAATCCTGATCACTTGCCAGGTTGGATTGAGAGGTTACCTAGCTTCCCGTATCCTTCAGCAAAACGGATTCAAGGTCAAGAACCTGACAGGCGGCTACAAGACTTATTCAATCTTTAAAAACAAACTTTAATAATATGAATGGAGCGGCTTCCTTTTAAGGAGGCCGCTTCATTTTTATTATGCAATGCAGACCTCCTGCTTTACCCCTCTTTGGATTTTCTGCATCATTTGGGTCAATGCAGACCTCCTGCTTTACCCTTTTTTGGATTTTTTACATCATTTAGGTCAATGCAGACCTCCTGCTTTACCCCTTTTTGGATTTTCTGCATCATTTGGGTCAATGCAGACCTCCTGCTTTACCCTTTTTTTGGGTTTTTTACATCATTTGGGTCAATGCAGACCTCCTGCTTTACCCTTTTTGGAGTTTATTTCACCATTTTGGGTAATGCTCTAAAAATACGGATCTTCATTTTTACCTTTCCCCTATTAATTGAAGGAATTTCCATGTTTTTTCTCTGGATTTTAAAGGAATTTAAGTAATGGTGAATTTAATTTTTTAGGAGTGGATTTATTATGCCTACTGATAACAATAAAAAAGGATTCCCGCCTCAGCATCAGGACCATCAGCCTGGTACAGAGCCGGAAATGCATCCTGAGCCTAAGTCAGTCGATGAAAATTATAAAGGATCTGGAAAACTTTCCGGGAAGGTTGCCCTTATTACAGGTGGCGACAGCGGAATCGGCAAATCTGTTGCGATTTATTTTGCAAAGGAAGGTGCGGATGTCGCGATTGTCTATCTTGAGGAAAGCAATGATGCCAACACCACTAAAGAACTAATCGAAGCTGAAGGCCGGAAATGCCTGCTCCTTGCTGGTGATATCGGCAGTGAGCATTTCTGTGAGGAAGTGACGAAGAAAACTCTTGAAGAGTTCGGTAAAATTGATATCCTGGTCAATAATGCAGCAGAACAGCATCCGCAAACGAGCTTGCTCGATATCTCTGCGGACCAGCTGGAGAAGACATTCCGCACGAATGTATTCTCCATCTTCCATCTTACAAAGGCTGTCCTTCCACATTTAAAGAAAGGCAGCACAATCATAAATACATCCTCTATAACTGCATATAAGGGTAATGAGAAGCTAATTGACTATTCTTCGACTAAAGGTGCTATTGTTTCTTTCACGCGTTCCCTAGCCATGTCCCTGGCGTCACATGGCATCCGCGTCAACAGTGTAGCTCCTGGCCCGATCTGGACTCCGCTCATTCCTTCCACCTTCACTGCTGAGGAAGTAGCGAAGTTCGGAACGAATGCTCCAATGGGACGAGCCGGCCAGCCATATGAGCTGGCACCCGCATACGTCTATCTGGCAAGCAATGACTCTACTTATGTTAACGGACAGACAATTCACGTAAATGGCGGAACTATCGTAAATGGATAAACAAAAAAGCAAAGCTATGCTTTGCTTTTTTTACATACTAGATAAGTGCTTCTTTATTATCCTTAGGATTGCCGCAAGAATATCGAGTGACAATTTTGAACGGAACGATAATTTTTTTTACTGGCTCGTTAGGATTCTCTATAATTTGAATCAAACTTTTCGCAGCCTGGTATCCCAGGTCGAAAATGTTAATATCTACAGAAGTTAAAGGCGGTCTTGCCATCTCGGCAATCAGTACATTGTTAAAGCTGACGATGGAAACATCTTGTGGCACTGCAATTCCCATTTCATCAAGCTTATTCAGCACACCTAGTGCCATCAAGTCATCGGCAACTACCATTGCGGTAGGAGGCTGATCTAACGAAAGTAAGACCTCGACAGCATCCTGGCCGCTTTCTCGTAAGAATTCATCATTGACAATGTATTTGTCTTCTAGGTAGATTCCAGAGTTTCTTAAGGCTTTTTCATAGCCTAGCAGACGTTCAACCGTCACGACTAAATCCAGATTTCCACCAATGAAAGCAATTCGATCATGACCAAGCTGGATTAGATGCTCGGTCACTTCTTTACCCGCTTTAAAGTTATCATTATCGACATAACTGGTATTTTCATCATCTTTAAAAGGCTTGCCGATCACAACAAACGGAAACTTTCTTTCCTTCAAATAAGCAATGACCCTGTCTTCCACCTTTGAATATAAAAGAACCACACCATCTACTCTGCCACCCTGAACCATCGCGACAACACCATCGAAGATTTCATCCTCTGTTTTTCCAGTTGTCATGTGAAGGGCGTATTGCTTTGAATGCGCTCCTTCGCTCAAACCTGTCAAGACAGTTGGAAAGAACGGGTTCTGGAAGACGACATCAGTAGAGCTTGGCATTACCAGGCCGATTGCCCGGGTAGATTGGCTAGCTAGGCTTCTGGCGATGAAGTTTGGGTGATACCCAAGCTGGTCCATAACCTCCCTGACTCTCTCTTTCGTTTTTTCGCTTATCCTCGGACTATTGGCGATTACACGCGAGACAGTTGAAGGCGCGACGTTAGCTACCTTCGCAACATCTTTTATTGTGACAGCCATAAAGTTCCCCTCCCTTCTGCCAGAAAAAATCCTTTATCTCTATTATAAATGATTTGTCCCATATTTTTGCTTATTTTTTCAAGCCTCCATTAAACAACAATGGAGGCAGGTTTTGGTCTTGCTCTCATTAGTCCTTGCTTCGCTTCCTTCTTTTGAAAAGGAGGAAAATGAAGCCGAAGAACGCTGCGTATACAGCCCCCATTGTCGCTAAATATGGAATATTCAACCCTGTTTTTTCAGCTAGCACATAAATCTCTGCTTTTTCACGCACCAATGCAAGGTTATACTCCCCATCCTTGCTTCTGACAAGATCATTCGCAAGCAAGCCTCTCAGCTCTTTGTCATCCTCTAACTGATCCGCTGTCAGTGTGACATTCTGGGTACTTGAAGTATTATTAATCGCAATGACTGCAGTTTCATTCTCATAGGTCCTTTTGAAAACAGCCATTCCTTTCTTTTCATAAAGGACTTCAAAATCGCCTCTTCTTAATGAAGGAAGTTCATTGCGCAGCTCGCCAATTTTCGTAATGTAGTCGATTAATTCTTTATCCGTCCTGAAGTTCATCTGTCTCCGGTTATCCGGGTCTTCCCCACCGTCAAGGGCGATTTCACTTCCATAATAGACAATAGGTATACCTGGAGCAGTGTACATATAAGTCAGCGCCATCTTCCATCTTGTTCCTGGATGGTTCCTATTCTGCACTGCCTTCCTTGTGAACCTGACCATGTCGTGGTTATCAATAAAATTGCCCATCAGTTCGGGGTTCTCATAAATCGACTTATTTCTTTTTGCTGTTGTTAAAAGCCAGTCCAATGTCTGATCAGGCTTTTCAAATGCGGTACGCAGCTGCTCATTCAATGGGAAATCAACAAACCCATCGATTCCTGCCTTATCATATTCAGCGATATAATTCGGATCCTCCGACCAAACCTCGCCAATCAGATAGAAGTCATCTTTAACACTTTTCACTTCTTTTGAAAAATCTTCCCAGAAGTCAACCGGTACGTGCCGGACCGTATCGAGCCTGTAACCGTCTATATCCGTTTCTTCAATCCACCATTTAGCAGCATCCAACAAATATTTCCTTGTCTCAGGGTTTTCCTGAGCTAAATCAGGAAGGCCATAAAGCCAGTTATTCTCCAGCTGTTCCTGGTCATTCCAGTCGACAATATCCTGTTTTTCATGGAACCAGTTTTTCTTGGCTGGATCGTTTACCCATTCATGTTCTGGAGCGACATGGTTGACAACAAAATCAAGAATGATCTTGATGTCACGATCATGTGCCTCTTTTACCAGCTCTTTGAACTTTTCAACGCTGCCAAAATGCTCTTCCGTATTATAGAAGTCCTTGATCCAATAGCCATGGTAGCCTTTATCTGCATTATCGAATACAGGCGTCAGCCAGATTGCGGTAAACCCCATATCCTTAATATAATCCAGCTGGTCGATGACACCCTGGAAGTCGCCTCCATGATAGGCTTTTGGGTCATTTGCATCAACCTCAAAATCATTGCTGTTGTCACCGTTATTAAAACGGTCAACCATTAAAAAATAAATTGTTTCATCCTGCCATTTGCGTCCTTCATTTTCAACAGCGCCTACCGGGAGGGCGTTAAAAAGAAGAAACGGAATCAAGATGAAGATGAGAATTTTTTTCATCTCCGGTCCTCCTCATAATTTAAGCAAAGACCAATTGGCCTTTGCTTAAAAGTGTTTGCCCTAATAGATTATCCTTTTGTTCCTCCTGCCGTCAAACCAGAAACAAAGTATTTTTGGAATGATAGGAACAGGATTGCAATCGGTACCGCGATTAGAACGGCACCGGCAGCAAATGTTGTGAATTCTGCACCGAACTGTTTGGCAACCATATCATATAGACCAACAGCAAGTGTGTACTTTTCTTCTGTACGTAAAAGGATCCTTGCAAGGATGAAATCCCCGAATGGAGCGATGAACGCGAACAATGCTACAACCGCGATGATAGGTGTTGCAAGCGGCATGACGATCTGGAAAAAAATCCTCAGGTGGCCGGCACCGTCCATTTTAGCTGATTCATCAAGTTCTTTCGGAATTGTATCAAGATATCCCTTCATCAACCAAGTATTCATCGGGATTGCTCCCCCAACATATACAAGGATCAAGCCTAGATGAGTGTCAAGTAAGCCAGTCAATAAAGCAAGGATGAAAATCGCAATCAACGCTGCAAAGTTAGGAATCATCTGCAGGATCAAAAATGTCATCAAGCTGTTTTTACGTCCGATAAAACGATAGCGTGAAAATGAATACGCCGTCAGGCTGACAAGGATGACTGTAAACAACATTGTCAGTACACTTACCTTCAGCGAATTCCAGTACCAGTACAAGTACGCGCTTTGGTTAGTATCGAAAAGTTCCTTATAGTGAGCAAGGGTAGCATTTTCCGGTATGATGCTTGAACCGGATAAGCTTTGGCCCGGATTGAAGGATGAACCGACAATCCAGAGTAGTGGGTAAATAATAATAGCAAACATAGCTAAAATGACAAGGTACGTTAATGTCAGTCTGAGATATTTCTGTCGTTTGATACTCATATTACATCATATCCTCTTCTTGGAATGATTTCGTTCTCTTGAACTGCCATAAAGCTACTCCAATAACGATTAATGAAAGGAGCATTGTGATAGCAGCAGCTTTAGAATATTGTGCAGATGTCATCGTTAGGCTGTATATCCACGAAATAAGGATATCTGTCCCACCTGCATTCGCTCCTGGAACTGCAGGCCCGCCGCCATTAAAGAGATAAATGATATTAAAGTTATTGAAGTTGAAAGTATACTGTGTAATCAGGATTGGTGCTGTTGCGAAAAGCACTAACGGCAATGTGATGTTCTTGAACTTCTGGAAGTTCGTGGCTCCATCAACAGTCGCTGCTTCATATAATTCTTCCGGAATGGATTGAAGGACACCGGTAACCATAGCGAAAATGAACGGGAATCCAAGCCACGTTTGAATCATGATCAATGCGACTTTCGTATACATAGCTTCTGTCATCCATGGAATCGGATCAATTCCAAAGAAACCAAGAATGTCACGGTTAATGGCACCGAATGACTCATTGAACATACCAGCAAATACAAGGATTGAAACGAAAGCCGGTACTGCCCAAGGAAGAATGAACACTGTACGGATGATTGCCTTTCCTTTTACATCCTTCTGGTTTACGAGAATCGCCAGGAACATTCCCAATGCAACCTGGAAAGTTGTAGCAACGAATGTCCAGATGATTGTCCATGAAAGTACAGAGAAGAATGTCTGACGCCATGATTCTAATTGGAACAAATCAAAGAAGTTTTTAAGTCCGACCCAGTCAACCAATTTTGCGGGTGGTGAATGGTATAGATCATAGTTAGTGAATGCTAGTAAAACTACGAATAGAATTGGGAATACAACAACAAAAATCAATAGCAGGAATCCAGGTGACATGATCAAATATGGGAATCCATTATCAATCAGGTTATTATATTGCTCCTTAACAGAGCTTAAACGCTCTCCCATGTCTCTTTTCAAACCAGTCTTATATGCATCATTCAAATTAAATAGATAGAAACCGATTCCAAAGAGCAGGACAATCAGTGCCAGAATCCCTTCAACCATCAAGAAGATGGAATGGTCACGTGGCGTCTGCTCTCCGAGTGTAAACAGACCCCATAAACCCATGTTGAGCAGATCTGCGAATACTCCGAAGAATGCACCGGTCAAAATAAGAAATGCAATCCCTTTTAAATATTGTTTGTTGTATAGCTGTCCTAGCCCTGGAATAATCGAAAGGGCTGTTGCTATTCTACGGTGGTTGGTTTGATAGGATTTCTTCTCCATCCTATATTCCCCTTTCTCTTTCTATGTTTTTTAAGGCCCCTAATCGTTTAACCCGCTTCTTATGCTTACTTTAGACCATACTCCCTCCGCTTAGTTAAGAGGCTTTGTAAAAGAATGGATAAGTAATGACTGGAAACTACGATCCTGCGAAGAGACCTTGGTAAAAGCATCAGATGCTTTATGAGAACGAATACATTGTTTTCCGTACTTGAAATTTTCTCGACGGATCACATATTTATTGTATCGAATTTTCCTGTTTTCACTCTCATGAAGCACCTGATTAGGTATATTTCTATTTTAGCGCAACCGTTTGCTCAATGAAAGACTTTTTTACTGCCGTTTTCGTAAACTTTGTGACTTTTCACATACCGCTTAGGAAAACAAAGAAATTGGAATATACTGCTGGAAAATATAACAGTACCCCCCATGGGAGGTACTGCTATATCAACTAGTACTATTATTTAGAGTGGTTTTGCTCAATGTTTTGCTGAATTTGTTTTACAGCTGAATCAAGAGCTGCTTTTGGCTCTGCTTTGCCTGTTACAACAGTTTGCAATGCACTTGCCATTGGAGACCAAACTTCACCCATTTCCGGGATGTTTGGCATTGGAACTGCGTCTTGAGTTTGAAGTGCAACAGCTTTAGCGCCTTCGTTCTCAGCGATTGCTGGATCGTCAACAAGTGCTACGTTTGTTGGAACTTCAGCCGTTTGTTCGAAACGGTATTTCGCATTTTCGTCGTTAGTGATGAACTCAAGGAACTTTGTTGCCCATTCCTGGTTCTTAGAGTAAGAAGAAACGTGCCAGCCTTTAACACCCATGAAAGTCTTCATTGGAGTGCCATCAGCGAATTTAGGGAATGGAGCTACACCAAAGTCGATGCCAGCATCTTTCATTCCACCGAATGCCCATGGTCCGTTCATGACAGAAGCAACTTTTCCTTCGTTGAATAGTCCGTCCATAGCAGATCCGCCGTTTTCACCGATGATTCCGTTAGGGAATAACTTTTCAGCATACCACTTCTGGATGTACTCAGTACCTTTTACAGCACCTTCGTTGTTCAAGCCAAGATCTTGAGGGTTAAGAGCGCCGTCTTTTTCACCGAATACATATCCGCCGTTACCAGCGATTGGTGCATGTGCAAAGTAGAAGTTATCCCAAAGTGCAAGGAAACCGTACTTGCCGTCTTTAGTGTTAGCTTTTGCGAATTCGTAAAGATCTTCCATTGTAGCAGGAACTTCAGTCATAAGAGCTTTGTTGTAGATGAAAACTGGAGTTTCAGCAGACTTTGGAAGTCCGTATAATTTACCATCGAAAGTTTGTGCGTTGATTGAAGACTCAGAGAAAGTGCTCTTCACATCGTCGCTTACATTTAGTTCAGCAATGTGTCCTTGAACTGCAAGCTCACCGATTTGGTCGTGTGGAAGAGTGATGATGTCCGGGCCAGTTCCCGCAGGACCGTCAAGACGTAATTGTTCTTTCATTTTTGTAGCCATTTCTACTTCTTTGAACTCGATTTTAACACCGTGTTCTTTTTCGAAGTCTGCTGCTACTTTTTCTAGCCAGCCAGACTTATCTTTGTCTTCCCAAACTACTAGCTTCTCTGGTTTAGAAGCGTCTTCTGTTTTCTCGCCGTTGTCTTTTGAACCTGTGTTTTCTTCTTCTTTAGGTCCACAAGCTGCAAGTGCGCCGATCATTAAGACCAGCATCATGAAAATCGACAATGCCTTTTTCATGTGTATACCCCTCCTAAAAATGTGTTGTAACTAATTATTGCGCAGAACGCTCACTGCCTGTGCAAACGTTTGTAATTCAGCTTGCAAGTCTATGAAAACGATTGCACAACCTACCTCTTATTATAAAGACTTAAATTCTTTTGACAACTAGTTTTTTTAATTTTTTTTAAAAGTCATGTTAAATCATTAAAGTTTTGTGAATCAACTTTTTAATAATTGACATTTCAAATTGAGTGGTCTACCCTTGTTTTAATCTTGATGTATTGTAGCTCTTTCCGTTAAAATTTCATCAGATAGAGCATTAAATTCACTTTTTGCTCGTTTGGAAAGTCGCAATCATAAAAGTTAATAGTGAAAGGAATGGTTCCAACTTGTTAAAAGAAGCGATTTACCACCGTCCTAAAGATAATTATGCATACGCTTGCACTAATGAAGAACTACATATTCGCATTCGCACAAAAAAAGATGATTTGAAAGAAGTTTCCCTATTAAATGGCGATCCATATGACTGGCAGGATGGAAAATGGAACACCAATATCGTTCCAATGATTAAGAGCGGCTCAGACCAGTTATTCGATTACTGGTTTGTCTCTATTAAGCCTCCTTTCCGCAGGATGCGTTACGGATTTATTTTAAATGATGGCAACGAAACAGCTTGTTTAACTGAAAAAGGATTTTACGATGAACCTCCTTTGGATGATACAGGCTATTATTATGCATTCCCTTACCTTAACAATATCGATGTGTTCCGTGCTCCATCATGGGTCAAAGATACAGTTTGGTATCAGATTTTCCCTGAACGCTTTGGCAATGGAGATCCATCAAATGATCCAGAAGGCGCTTTGCCATGGGGCAGTGCACCACCTGAAAGGGACAATTTTTTTGGCGGTGACCTTCAAGGTGTAATCCAAAATATTGATTATCTGGCCAAGCTTGGAATCACCGGTATTTATTTTACGCCTATTTTCAAAGCCTATTCCAACCATAAATACGATACGATTGATTATATGGAAATCGATCCACAATTCGGAGATAAAGATACCCTGAAGAAGCTGGTCCAGGTATGCCACGAAAATGGCATCAAGGTCATGCTGGATGCTGTCTTCAACCACAGTGGATTCTATTTCCCTCAGTTCCAGGACGTACTGGAAAAAGGTGAAGAATCTCCTTATAAGGACTGGTTTCACACTACCGAATTCCCGCTAGTAATGGAGCCAAGGCCGAATTATGATACCTTCGCTTTTGAAAAATCAATGCCGAAGCTGGATACGGAAAATCCTGAAGTCATTGAATATCTGCTTGAAGTCGGCCGTTACTGGGTCCGCGAGTTTGATATCGACGGCTGGAGACTTGATGTCGCCAATGAGGTCGACCACTCTTTCTGGAGAAAATTCCGTACTGAAGTGAAAGCAATCAAGCCTGACCTCTATATTCTCGGTGAAATCTGGCACGATTCAATGCCATGGCTGCGTGGCGACCAGTTTGATGCTGTCATGAACTATCCTTTTACGACAAACATCCTAAACCTGTTTGCGCGTGGAACTATTTCCGTAAAAGAATTCATCGAGAACATGACGACAGTCAATCATATGTATCCGAAAAACGTCAACGAGGTTGCCTTCAACCTAATCGGCAGCCATGACACACCACGAATCTTGACCGAGTGCGGCGGTGACGAGGATAAAGTTAAACAAATCTTCACTGTATTGCTTTCTTACATCGGTACGCCATGTATCTATTACGGTGATGAAATTGGCATGAGCGGCCCGCAAGATCCAGGATGCCGAGAATGCATGAAGTGGAATGAAGAAGATCAACACCAGGATATGTTCACACACGTCCAAAAGATGATCCAGCTTCGCAAAGAATATCCGCTCCTGGCAAATGAAGGTGAACTTCACTTCATCCCATCTGACTATCATGAAAGCTGCTTTGCTTATACGAAATCCAACGGCGAAACAACCATTATGGTAGTCGTGAACATGAGCGATGAAGAAGCAAGCTATCCTCTGCCATTCAACCTAAAAGGCAGGAAAATCACTAATATCTATACTGGCGAAGAATACGCAGCAGAAAGTGATGACCTTACAGCCAAGATTGCTGCAAATGGATTCGCATTGTTCCAATTTTAACTTTGTACACCCCTTTCCTATTT
>NZ_JBIQOE010000158.1:0-21644 GCF_047739415.1 Mesobacillus sp.
GTTATACATTATGGGGGACGTCTTTTCCTTTCTCCAGAATAAATGTCGAAATGTTTCGAATTATATACGGACATTATAATCGACTAATTCTGGACAGGCAATACCGTCAACTTTCGGAAATTTAATGATGTCAAAAACAATCAAGCGTGGCAAGCAGGACATCTTGAATCTCTGTCTGATATACATTTTCTAAATTTGAAACAACCCAGGCTTCGTCCTTGTGAACTTGATTTAATACTTCGTAATTTATTTTCCCTTCTTTAATGATCGTCCTTGGAAAATTAAATGGCTCTGCAGCCATTTGCATAGAGGAGGGGGTCAGTGGTTCATATTTTGGATCTAAAAAAACGGATAATTTTCCGTCAGCCTCCCAAATTGCTATGGCAACTTTTTTTACATCTTCTATTTTTCTTTCTCGCAGCTCTTCCAATAATACATCAATGGAAATCCTCGCTTTTTTTAATCCTTTATTAAGTATTTCTCCATTTTCAACAATGGTAATTGGTGCATGGTTGAGCAGCCTTCTAAACCAGGGGAATTTCAGTATCATAAAGATTCCGGCAAGATATAAAGCCAATAATACAGTAGTGGTGATGATCGAGCCTTTTAACCCTAGATTTTCGTCTGACAGGGGATGGGCAATAATGTTCCCAATTACTAAAGCAATGGCAAAATCCAGAGGTCTTAATTGGGAGATGGCACGTTGACCTAAAGCTCTGGTTACAATTAATAAAAAGAAAAAACCAATAATAGCCCGCAGCACCCACTGAATAACAGTAAGCGAATCCTGGCTTTGGAAAAAATCCATTCAAGACACGTCCTTTATCCGAGAAGCTATCACTTAGTTTATCTCTCACGGTCTTGTAATAATCAAAATTTATTGAGTGAGATATAGGAATAAAATCAATGAAACACCCTCTAAAGAACGTACTCCAATGGAGGAAATATCATGAGTTTTTTTACGGTATGGTGTAAACGAATGGCAATGTCATGGGAGGAAAAAACGAAGAATTTTTTCATTCCATACAACTAATAACCAATATCATTCTATTGAAAACAAAAAGCTGACTCAGAAGTCGTCATTCAACGACCTTTTGAGTCAGCTTCTTTTTTACATATTAATTTCTGATTAGATAATCAAACGCACCCAATGCTGCGGTTGCACCTGATCCCATTGAAATAATGATTTGTTTGTAAGCACTGTCCGTGCAGTCACCTGCCGCGAAGACACCAGGTAGGTCTGTAGCGCCATGCTTGTCTACGACGATCTCACCGAAGCGAGTGCGTTCAAGCGTGTCGCCAAGCCATTCTGTGTTCGGTACAAGGCCGATCTGGACGAATACACCTTGCAGTTCAACATGGTGTTCTTCTCCTGATGCACGGTCAATGTAGGTGATACCATTCACTTTGTCAGTTCCGGTAATTTCACTTGTTTGTGCGTTAGTCACGACTGTGACGTTCGGAAGGCTGTGCAGACGGTCTTGTAAAACTTGGTCAGCTTTAAGCTCTGGGTTGAACTCTATCACTGTTACATGCTTTACGATACCTGCAAGGTCAATTGCTGCTTCAACACCGGAGTTTCCTCCGCCGATAACAGCAACGTCTTTTCCTTCGAACAATGGTCCGTCACAGTGAGGACAGTAGGCAACACCTTTGTTTTTGAACTCTGCTTCTCCTGGTACGTTGACATTACGCCAGCGTGCACCAGTAGAAAGGATGACTGTCTTGCTCTTAAGAACAGCACCATTTTCGAGCTCTAGTTCGATAAGGTCCTTTTTTTGAAGACGAGTAGCACGCTGAAGGTTCATGATATCAACGCCATACTCTTTAACATGCTCTTCAAGGCTGGCAACAAGCTTTGGACCTTCTGTGTGCTTCACGCTGATGAAGTTTTCAATGCCCAACGTATCCATTACTTGTCCGCCAAAGCGTTCAGCAACGATCCCTGTGCGGATTCCTTTACGTGCTGCATAGATGGCAGCACTTGATCCTGCAGGACCACCGCCGACAACTAGAACATCGTATGGTTCTTTGTCACTCAGCTCGGATGCATCAGGACCAGAACCCAGCTTAGCAAGGATTTCTTCCAAAGACATACGGCCGCTTCCGAATGGTTCACCATTCAAGAGTACCGTTGGCACCGCCATGATTTCTTTGCTTTCCACTTCATCCTTAAAAGCTGCACCGTCAATCATGGTATGGGAAATGCCAGGATTTTGAATGCTCATCAAGTTCAGTGCTTGTACAACATCAGGACAGTTATGGCAGCTCAAAGAGACATAGGTTTCAAAACGATATTCTTCTTTGATTGCCTTAACCTGATCAATGACTTTCTGGTCTACCTTAGGAGCTCTTCCGCTAACCTGCAGCAAAGCAAGAATTAATGAAGTGAATTCATGTCCTAAAGGGATACCGGCGAAAGTCACTCCAGTGTCTTCACCAATACGGTTCACACTGAAGCTAGGTGTTCTTTCTAATTCGGCATGCTCCACTTTAATATGGGATGACATTGTTGCCAATTCATCTACTAAAGCCAGCATGTCTCGTGATACATCATCCGATCCCGTGCTAACTTTAAGCAGCACATCGCCCTCCATCATTTGAAGATATTGGGCTAATTGTGCTTTTATATCTGCATCTAATAACATGGGAGTATACCCCTTAAATCTTTCCTACAAGATCAAGGCTTGGCTTAAGAGTTTCGCCGCCTTCTTTCCATTTAGCAGGGCAAACTTCGCCTGGGTTGTTGCGTACATATTGTGCTGCTTTTAGCTTGCTAACTACCTGGCTAGCGTCACGGCCGATTCCGCCTGCATTGATTTCAACAGTCTGGATTACGCCATCTGGATCGATGATGAAAGTTCCGCGCTCTGCAAGACCATCTTCTTCGTTCAATACATCGAAGTTGCGAGAGATCTTCTGTGAAGGGTCTCCAATCATGATGTACTCGATTTTGCCGATTGCTTCAGAGTGGTCATGCCATGCTTTGTGAGTGAAGTGTGTATCAGTTGATACAGAGTATACTTCTGCTCCCATTTCTTTTAATGTAGCGTACTCGTTTTGCATGTCTTCAAGCTCTGTAGGGCAAACGAATGTGAAGTCTGCTGGATAGAATACAACTACGCTCCACTTTCCTTTAAGGTTTTCTTCAGAAACAGTGATGAATTCTCCGTTGTGGAATGCGTTTGCTGTGAATGGTAAAACTTGAGTGCCGATTAAAGCCATGATTAATTTCCTCCTTAGATATGTTGAATTATTTGTGAGATAGTTTCACTGAAAGATTCAGTTAACTATTCAATAAACTAGAATAATTCTAATACAGTAACGATTATTATATAAAACTAATTAAGTGTCAAGTGATAAACACCGGTTTTTAATACTTCTACATTATTTCAGAAAAAAGACACATTTATACCGCAGTTTATATCTTGCCTATATAAGCTTGTCCAACTTTCCCGCTTGTAATGAATTCATTAGCAAACTTCTGTATAGTATTAAGTAGATGAAAAATTCTGAAAAGGAGGGATTGAATGGTCTCCATTGAGAAAATCCGCTCATTTCCTTATCCATTTGGTGAACATAGTGTCTATAGATATTCTAACAATGCAATTCCATTAAATCCACCAATTGCCATTGAATTGACGGAAGATTATTTATGTGAAATCAATTTAAAAAGAAAACTGTTATCAAACCATCCGGAGCGCTGTTATCATGCTGCTCCTTTTACACTGGAGGCCCAGTGGGAAGTGCTGGATTTAATCCTTCATCAACTTGCCAGTTGCTATCCTGAAAAATTCAACCTGGTGGAAAATGATGATCAATGGGTATTTACAAACCTTCAAACAGGCGAGAAAAATACGTTTGCATTTGGCGATCATACTACTATGCAATTTGAACCTCTGGATTTTGTCGGCCGCCATGTTCAGGAGGATCTGATATTAATGATGCAGAGGGATGGTGATTTGTTCCTGGATGCAGGGCAGCTCTGTTTTCCTGCCAATTGGTCATTATTTTTTGATGCAGGAATGACTTTTAAGGAAATACATAAGCCGATTCCTGGATTCCATTCCGTCTCTCTTGATGAACGCATCCTTCAATTCTTGATGAGAATCGAGGCTGGAAGTCCATGGTGGAGGAAAAACTGGTCCCTGATGGCAGGAAATCGGCTGGATACATCGCTTGAAACCTTTTCTGAATGGGGCCAGGCTCGTAAAAAAGTGACGAAAGAAAATGTTGGCGAGCTTGTGCACCTGCGGGTGGAGGTCCAAAAATTATTCCGTCTGCCAAAAAGCAATGGGATTTTATTTACGATCCACACCCATATGCTTCCGCTTGAGATATTCATTCAACATACACCGTGGCTGGAGCAATTTTCGGCGATCCTCCATGAACTTCCGGAATTCATTGCTGACTACAAAGGAATCTCTCTCTACCGCGAAGTCGTCCTGGAATATTTAGAAGAGGAATTGGAAAAAGGGTGATTCAAGATATGTTTTCATATGCGGAAAGTAAAAGGAAGTTTTTATTTTGTACGGATTCAGAAGGAGATCAAAATCTAAATATTCTCGTTCGACAGGCATTGAATGAGAATGTGCCATTTGAGTTTCATATTTTACAAGAAGAAAGTGAAGAAAGATTTGTAAACGAATGGTTTAGCAAGCAGAAAATGGGTGCGTATTTATACATTTCGGGAACAGCTGATTTTGTAAAAAGGATACAGGGAGTAGCAATGAAGGCTGGCTTTTCCGAACATGACATGCAATCACTTATTATCGGACCTGCCATGAAGAAACTGGTTTGCTGCACTTGCCACGGCGAAAATGAAGTGCTGGATCAGTCTCAGGTCGCTTGCTTACACTGTGGACAAAAGCTGGAAGTGTCGGACCACTATTCGCGGCGTTTGGATGCCTTTTTGGGTTATGTAACGATCAAATAGAACAGGAGGAGCTTTTGATTGCATCAGAATTCTACTCTTGAAGTACGTGTAAAATCAGTTAAAAAAGAAACTGCGACAATTAAAAGATTTACCCTTCAGGCGCTGAATGGATCGAAGCTGCCGCCATTCAGCGGGGGATCACATATCACCACTTATTTGCCGAAGTCTTCGGGGACATTGGAAAGGTCCTATTCAGTCTTTAATCTATCAGAACCTGGTTCCACCGAAATAGCTGTCCGACTGGCGAAGCCTTCAACTGGCGGGTCTGAATACTGGCATCATCATGTCTCTGAAGGGGATGTTTTAAAAGTCAGCTATCCGAAAAACCATTTTCCATTGAGTTTTCAGGCTAAGCATCATGCCTTTTATGCAGCTGGTATCGGGATTACACCATTTTTATCGATGATGTTTGAACTTAGCGAGAAACATCAATCCTTTGAGCTTCATTATGCAGCAAAATCAAAAGAGCAATGCGCATTTTTTGATTACCTTAACAATACATACCCAGGACAGTGCCATTTTTATTTTTCTGAAGGGGAAAATCGGCAACGTTTGTCACCAAAGCTGCTTATGGATCATCGAATCGGCACACATGTTTATTTTTGCGGGCCTGAGAAAATGATTCAGGAATTTACGAATGCAGCCCAAACCTATGGCTATCCGGAGTTCAATGTCCATTTTGAACGGTTCGCTCCACCTGCAAAAAAGGATGCAGTCCCGTTTGAGATTACACTGAAACAGAGTGGGAACCAACTCGAAGTGCCTGCAGAAAGCTCACTGCTGGATGTTCTTCGCCATAATGGCATTGATGTCCCGTATTCATGCAGAGTCGGCGGTTGTGGTACATGTGAGGTGAAGGTAGCCGAGGGGGAGATTGACCATTACGACTCGTTCCTGACAGATGAACAGCGGCGCTCCAATCGAACGATGCTAAGCTGTGTTTCACGGGGGAAGGGGAATGTGGTGCTTGATCTATAATTGTAAATAATAGACCGCATCTAAGAGCAGATGCGGTCTATTTGTCTTTATTAACCAGCCATTTCGGCTTTCTTTTCAGATTGATCGACAACTGCCGCACCAACCACGTCTCCGACTACGTTAGATGCCGTTCCGGCCATCCCGATGATGGCATCGACGCCGGCAATCAGCGCAACGACTTCTAGCGGCAGATCAAACATCGTCAGCACGACTGACAGGGTCACCAGCCCTGCCGCAGGGATGCCTGCTGTGCCAATCGAAAGGAGAGTCCCAATCAGGACGATGGTAATGAAATCAGTCAGCGAGAAGCTGACGCCTGTTACATTGGCAGCAAAGACAATCGAGGCTCCCATCCGAAGTGCTCCGCCATCAGAATTGAACACAGCTCCCAGAGGTAAACTGAAATTCACCATTCTCTCGCTGATGCCTGCCTTTTTTGCACTTTCAATGGCCACTGGCAATGAGGCAATGCTGCTGGAAGTGAAGAAAGCCGTCGTGTAGGCATCCTTTGTGTTAACAAAAAAGCTTTTAACCGGGATTTTGAATAGTTTCAATGTTCCGCTATAAACAAAGATCCATAGAATGATGACCCCAAAATAAAATACTGCTGTAAACTCCAATAACGAGGTTAATGTATCCCAACCCTGTGTCCCAAATGTGGAAGCACTTATCGCAAAAATCCCAACTGGTGCGTAAAGGAGGGTGCCCTTCAAAATCCTGAAGAACAACTCATTCGCTGCTTCAAAAAATGTTTGCAGCTGGGCTCCGTAATTTTGGATTTTCTCATCTGTCGCAAGTCTCATCCCTGAAATCGTAAAGCCAATAATGATTGCCAGGAACAGGATGGCCATGAGGTTTCCTGATGTAAATGCTGAGAAGAAATTATCCGGGACAATATTGAAGATCACGTCTGAAATGGAAGGTGTTGCAGGCTTCTCAACCTCGGCATTAGGTAGTGAAAGAGAACTTCCTGGGTTGATCCACAAAGCAAGGCCGAGGCCAATCAAGACAGCAGCTGCCGTTGTCGCTCCATAATAAAGCACCAGTTTTCCGCCTGTCCGGCCTAATTGCGCAGGATTCATTTGATTCACTGCGAGCACAACCGTCAGGAATACAACAGGAGTAGCGATTAGATTAAGCAACTTTATTAACAGTGTTCCAAAGGGTTTGAAAATCTCGGCTTCCGCCCCAAATAGAACACCAGCTAAAATACCTAGTACGAAGCCGGCTGTCATTTTTAAAATAAAAGATGAGTTTTTGTATGATTGCCAAATGTTCACTTTCTAGAATCGCCTCTTTTTTATAAAATTGTTTTTTACTTAAAACCAGTGATTATGTACAAAAAACTACACTTAATAATAAACTACACTTGTTAATTGAATCAGACAATAGTGAAATTGGTAAAGGTGCCAAATGAGATGATGAAAGTTCTAATGTGGAATTGAAATTTGTAAAAGAGGTAAGATCAAAACCTGACGAAAATTTGTGGTTATTATCAAGGTTTGTTAAAGGATAAGTTTTACTAGAGAATTGAACTCCCTAACGGAGACTATGTAATGGCGTAGAAAAAGCAGGCGTTACAGAATACAAAGCTTATTTAGTAACAAAGGAATAAATGATTAAAAGGATTCCAGCTGGTTCTTAAACCAATGGAATCCTTTTTTAGTTTTGTCATTGACCAACCACGTTGCTGTTTATAACAATCGCAGTCATTTTTTCTGATGATATTCTTTATACCAATTAACAAAAGATTCTAGCCCTTTTTCTAATGCGGTAGAAGGAGAGAAGCCTACATCTTTCTGAAGATCGGTTATATCAGCATAAGTTATTTTCACATCACCTGGCTGCATTGGTAAAAATACCATCTTCGATTTTTTGTCGATTTTTTCTTCCAGTATTTGAATGAAATCGAGGAGTTTCACTGGGTTATTGTTGCCGATATTATAGAGTTTAAAAGGAGCATAGCTGGAGCTGGGGTCTGGTTTTTCCCGATTCCATCCATCCTGTTGTTTAGGAGGTTGATGGAGGAGCTTTACGATGCCTTCGACGATATCGTCAATGTAGGTAAAGTCTCTGCTCATATCTCCATGATTGAATACTTTTATTGGATTGCCTTCAATAATATCCCTTGTAAATGAATAATAGGCCATATCAGGTCTTCCCCATGGGCCATATACTGTAAAGAATCTTAGCCCTGTTGTTGGAATAGCGTATAAATGACTATACGTATGTGCCATTAATTCATTAGCCTTCTTGGAGGCAGCATACAAGCTTACAGGGTGGTCGACTGGATCTTTTTCAGAGAAGGGGATTTTTGTATTTGCCCCATATACGGAGCTGGAAGAGGCGTAAATCAGGTGTTCTACCGGAAATTGCCTGCATGCCTCTAAAATATTCAGAAATCCCTGCAGGTTTGAATGTATATAAGAGTGTGGATGGGTTAGGCTGTATCGAACTCCTGCTTGAGCAGCTAAGTGGATGACGATATCGATTGAATGGTTTTTGAAGACGGAATGTACTTCTTCTTGATTTGCCAAATCCATTTTGTAAAAGGTGAAATTTTCGGTATCTAGCAGACTCAACCTTTCCTTTTTTAGAGCGACATCATAATATTCATTTAGGTTATCAATACCGATCACGTGATAACCCAGTGATAATAATCGTTTTGACAGATGAAACCCTATAAATCCAGCTGCACCTGTTACGATAATACCCATTTTCTTAGATCCTTTACATGGTTTCTGTATTTTTTTCTAAACCAGCTTTTCTTTTCTTCAGGAAGCTTCTCTTTTTTCCTCTGTTGGTTCTTGTTCATTGTAGATTTCTCAATTGCTTGATCTTCTTCTGAAATCGGGATTGGCTCTTTCGTCCATTTAGTATGAGTTTTAGGGTCCAATGTTCTTACCTGTTCAAGGAATGACTCCAGGAAACCTCTTTCAAGAAGATCTTGGAACAATTCCAGAGGACGGTCCTGTATCCGCGTATAAGAATAAACATGATCGACAGATTTGAATCCTTGATTGGTCAGGAAAATGTGCCTTAGAGGGGCATCAATTTGTTTGAACCCGGAATTTTTCATCGTAGTTAAAATGTCTAAAAGGCGCTTAGTTATTTCCTCTGAAAGGCTATATTGTTTCTTTAGGTACTGGTTTAGATTAGCGCCTCTCAAATATTCCATGACGATATAATTCGGACCTGTTTCATAGACCTTTGGAATAAAGGGTAAATCCTGGCTGGATAATAAAACCTCTTTTTCTTGTTTACAATGATCTGGTTTGCCATAAATCTTTACGCACTTATCTTCACTTATACGATAAACCGCGCCTTGATGGCCTTTGCCAATAAGTGGATGAGATACAGCACTGTCTACCTTGACTCCATTTCCAGAACCGCCTGATGCGACAGGAATATTTCTGTAATCAAAACTATTTTTAGCGAAATACTCTTCCCATGTTTTGAAGGTATCGGGCTCCATTTTTTTGACTCGGGATAGAAAAGAATCTTTTAATAAAATAATATTTAAATCTCTTAATAGTTTAAGTGGAACGGGATGTTGCCGTTTAAAGGCATTGACGTGATCAACTACTTTTAATTCTTCATTTTCCAGGACAAAAATATGCCGTAATGGTGAATCGACCATCGTAAAATTTGCTTCCTTCATAGCATTAAGCATAGAAAGAAGTTTATTTGTAATCGATTCCGGGATATAGGTACAGTTTCGCAGATATTCCTTCAATGTAGGAGCGTTAAAGTATTCCATCACCACAAAATTAGACCCTGTTTCATATAGTCTAGGGAAAAAGGATAAATGCTGGCCAGCCTTCAGTGCTTCTGCCTCCATCTTCGCCTGCAGCTGGTCTGTATAGATTTTCACGCATTTTTCTTCAGATAACTTAAATACAGCCCCTTGAGAGCCCATTCCAATAAGTGGATAGTTAGTTGGGTTATCAATTATTAAGGTTTTTATGCCTTTCGTAACTTTAATTGATTTAAATTCCTTCATTTTCTTTTCCCTCCCAACAAATCATCGTAATATTTTGCCTGTAAAAGAAGCTGTTTCTCAGCATCAAAGTATTGTTCAACTTTTTGCCGTGCGGCGCTAGTATAAGATGTCCAATGCCTCCTGTTGTCCAGCATATATTCAAGTGCAGCTGCCAGTTCATCAACATTGTTTTCCTGTACGAGAACCCCTTCTTTATTATGGGTAATCAATTCAGGGATGCCTGCATGATAAGTAGAGACTACCGGGACCCCTAACGCCATGGCCTCTTTCAAGGTGTTTGGTATTCCTTCGACGTCTCCATTGGAGGCCTCGAGGCTTGCAGCACAGAACAAATCGGCATTCATCATATGCTGTTGTACTTGCTCTTTTGGGAGATGATTTAATAACCTGAAAGAATCACTTAAATTTAGTTGATGGGCTAAAGAAAGAAGTTCCTCCTGGAATTCTCCTCTACCGATGATGGTTAATGTGGAATTAGGGAATCGATCTTTAATTTTTTTGTAGGCTTGCATCAAGACATGATGGCCCTTTTTTTCTACCAATCTGCCTACGGAAAGAATATTCTGTCCTGATCCATGAACATTCGGAGCTCTGTAATGGTATTTTTTTAAATCAACTCCTCCGTAAAGCACCTTGATTTTTTCTGGAGGACAGCCCCAGGCTATGAGCCTCTCAGCTAAATAATGACAAACGGGGTAGAATTGGTCTCCTTTTTCAAAGAGCATTTTCATATGTTCCAAATAGGCAACGGGCTGATCGGCAAGGGTTGCATCACGGCCTCTAATACTCGTTACCAGCGGAAGTTTTGTCTTTTCCTTGAAAGGGAGCAGCAATATGCCCAACTGGCCATGGTGGGCATGTAAAAGAGAAACATTGTTTTTCTTAATGAATTTCTGAGGGGAATAGATTTCACTGAGATAGTGAACCTTTTCGTTTAATAGAGACAGGTCAGTCATGTACTTTGGCTGACGCACCATATGAATATAATCGTAACCAGGGACTTCTCGTATTTGAGGGATATACTGGGTGGGATCAACCCTCAAGTTTAAGTGTATAACAGTTTGCAATTATACCTTCTCCTTTCGATAAACCTAGCTGTTCTTACATAGTTTATGAAGGAAGGGAAAAAGGACTTGGACATATAGGAAAAGAATTAAGGGAATACCGCGGAATTTTATTTCTCGGGAAACTTTTAAGGGGAAAGAAGTTCTATGGGTTATGCAAAAATAAAAAGAAATAAGCAGGTTCGATTGACCTGCTTATTTCTTCTATAGTTTTCGATCCAACACTTGAGGAGGCTGCTCAAGCCATTTTTCTGTTATCGTCAAAAGCAATCCTTTTCCGTAAAACTTCTTCATTTGATTTGAAATCATCGTGAATTTGGTTACGATATCTGTTCTCAGGCTTGAAGTCAATGCCTGGTTGATCATGATGAAACAGAACATCCCTAAGCAGGTATTCACAAAAAACAGCATCAGCTTATCCGAAAATGGCGACTCTTTCGTATTTAATATATTATAGTCCCCAGATGCTGATATAGGGATATTCTCCTTTTCAAAGACCTCTTGCAGTGAATGTAAAACTTTTTCTAACGCAACTGTACCTTTGCTGAAGTGTTGTTTCACTTCCTTATCGGAAGCAAGTTTGCTGAAAGTGACAAGAACCATTTTAGAAAAACTCGCCCGATGGATGACTCTGGATAAATTCGCGATTTCCGCTGCATTTACTGGCCTTGAACCGCCAAATAAGCCATTGATGTATTTCATGTTATCAACCAGATCGATAGTATGGTCCATGGCAACCTGTGGGGATTTCAAGAATATTCCTTTTGATAGCATTAAATTTGTTATCTCGTTTTGCATCGTGATTGTGAACTCAATTGACCCCTGGAAATAATCCCTGATATCCTTCCTGGTACAATCAGGTAAGGCACTTGGATATGTACTCAATGATAGCATCGTTAAATCGTGGCAGAAATACAAGATGAACGTATCTGAAAAGACCTTGTCAGCATCCAGCCTGACATCTTTCTCAGTAAAACCTAAAGGGATGGTCATGTTATCTTTTAGAAAGATCTCCTTTAACTCATCAATGCTTTTCTGTGAAAAATCCAGCAATTTTTTTACAATGTTTTGAACCTCTTGAACTTCGGCAGTCTTATAAAAGTATTGATAAAACCTGAGCTCCATGTTGCTTTTTAAATAGGCGGACCAAATATTCGATATTTCTGTCGAGGTTAACCCTATGCTTGTCTCACTCATTTCACCAGTCACTCCTTTGGTCTTATTGTTCGTTTTTAAAAGAAAATTATTACAAATGATAAAACAAATTCAATACCCTACATATAAACCGAAGAGGAGGTAAAAACTTTTCCTAAAGGAGGTATTTACATGAGGAAATTCTTTTTAATGTTTTTATTGGCGATTTCAATGTTCTCAGTAACAGGCTGCGGCAATGACGCACCGCCTGAGGAAGGGGAACAGCTGGAAGATGTCGAGGAAGAAGATGAAATTGGTGATGGCGAAATAGATGATGAATAAGCAAGAAGAACTAAAGGGTCAACAGCTATTTTGCTGTTGGCCCTTTCTTATGATATTAGTCGACTATTAGGTATGAGCCGCCCCTGCTTTTTGATTATTGAATAAGATATTTCAAGGTTTATCAGGTCCTAAGTCAAGTACCACGGTAGGCCACTTTACTATGAAAGGAGTAATTAACTTGGAAGTTGGCCCAATTAATGCGCTGAATGGATTTCCAGTTTGGTATAAAGATGAGAACGGACTTCGGCTGCAATTAAACACAGACCCAAACGACCCTTTTTCAGGATTAACACCAGCAGAACTGCCTAACCCGGGACAACCAGTTTCCTTTCCTGATAATTTTCCGAGCGAGGCATTTTATTTTGCCGCTGAAGCAGAAATGGAAACAGGAACAGGTGAGCGGGCACGATTAGTTTTAGCAATTGAGGCAGCTTTTGCAAATGAAGTACCGACAGAAGGGGAGCAGATTGTATTTGGCCGAGTTCGGATTCGTGTGGCAGGCTTACAGACTGGGGCAGAGTATACGGTTACTCACCCGTATGGTGTCGATACATTTATAGCTGAACCGGATGGCGACGTTTCCGGAGAAATAAATTTCACAGAAGATATCGGAGTATGTCCCCTTGAATTTGAACAAGTGCTTAATAGCCGTGTACACCCTTTTTTACAATGGGATTCCAGTGTGCCTCCAGCACCACCGGCAGGATATATCGGGGATCCAAATGTATTGCATCCAGTGACAGGAAGTCCCTTTACAGATCGATTTGGTGAACCGCAAAATATCTTCAGGATTGAGGGTCCGGGAATAGGAATTGGTTCCCCTGATCGTTCAACCTCTCCTGGATTAAACCCAGACAATACAATAGAGACTAGGAATTTTTCATTATTAGGCAAAATATCCACTATATCTGGCGTTGATGTGACGAGAACAACATATGCTCAAACAGATGCTGCAGGCGGTTTTATCGATGTTTTTGCGAAGTCAGATGTCACGCCGCAACAAATTGAAGTGACCGGAGCAGGTATTGTCCCTACTGTTTTGCAGGGCGGAAAGGGACTCTATTTCGGACGTGTTGCTTTTAATGGAAGTACTCCTCCTGGAACGATTACAGTGACGAACATTGGCGACAATGATCCAGCCAGCATAAAACAAACAGTCCCGGTTGATTTTATAACAGCCACTGCTAGCTATGACACTGACACAAATTCTCTGACAGTGGCGGCCGTTTCCAGTGATTCAGTTAATCCAAACGTCGCCTTGACTGTAAATGATTTCGGACTCGGGGATATGGTTGTGCCTGCGGATGGTCCACTTATTGTGAATTTGACCAATCTGCCCCCTGAAGTTGTTATTCAATCATCAGCCGGAGGTGAAGCAAGCATCCCGGTCATTATTAGTGGATCACCTGATGCGCCTGTTGGAGTGGTTGCTAACGCCGGCCTGGACCAGACCGTTACGATAGGTTCTCAGGTCAATCTGAATGGAAATGGTTCAACTGGACCGATCACTTCTTATAATTGGCTTCAGATTGCCGGTGAATCGGTTATATTGGAGAATCCAAATACAGTCGCACCATCCTTTATTGCACCTGGTACGACAGGTATCCTTACGTTCGAACTAACTGTCCAAGGAGAGGGAGGACCTTCCTCAGATACGGTCGACATTGTCGTTGTCGAGACAACTGATGCACCAGTTGCCAATGCCGGCCAGGATCAGAATGTCCAGCAAGGCATACTCATTACATTGAACGGAAGCGCAACTGGAGATGTAACAAGCTTTAACTGGGAACAAACTTCAGGTCCTTCTGTTCAACTCCTCAATGCTGATACAGCAAACGCTACATTTATCACACCAAAGCAATTGACCACACTTACATTTGAACTCACAGTCAGCGGTCCTGGAGGAAGTTCAACAGATACTACTCAAGTTATTACACTTCCGGACAACTTAACAATCACACGGGCTGAATATAGAATTGGAGACTCCGAATGGCGAGTTTCAGGAACCACAAATGTACCGGGTCCTGGGGTAACCATCACGATTTTTATCGGAAACACTTTGAATGGCATTGTCCTGGGACAGGTAGAAGCAGACGCTCTTGGACAATGGGAATATCGGGTAGAACCTTCTGCTTTCCAGCCTGATGGAACTCGTTCCATATCCGTGGAATCAAGTTCAGGTGGAGCGATCGTCAATATTCCTGTTACGATCCGACAATAAAAAGGTTATATGAGAGGTGAAAAGAAGATGCAGTATTGTTCAAAATGCAACAAATGGTACTGTCGGTGCAATCATAAAAGAGGACCACTGGTTCCATGTTGTGAGCAAGGGCCGCCTGGACCTAAGGGGGATCGGGGCAAGCAAGGTCCGCCAGGCCCTAAAGGTAATCCTGGTGAACAGGGCCCTGCAGGATTGAAGGGCGATTCAGGACCTCAAGGGATTCAAGGTCCAAAAGGAGATCCAGGAGATCCAGGACCTCAAGGACTGCAAGGCCCAAAAGGCGATTCAGGTGAGCGGGGCCCGGCTGGTCCAGCTGGTACACTAAGCACGAGTTTCGGCTTCGCCTATTCACCATCTGACAGTGCTCAGAGCGGGAATGTCAAACTAATGGTTGCTGGTCCTTTACAGGACTTCGAGTTGACCGCCGACGGGTTGAAAGCATTAACATCCGGTATATTCATAATCACTTATAAAGTGGATGTAATGATGGATGAGGAACCGCCGACTGCGGCAAAATTCCAGCTTATGGTCAATGATTCTATTACAATTGGTTCATCCATGACCGAGGCCAGCAGTCCGGCAAATTTACAGTCAACACAATTGTTTTCCTTACGTGAAAACGATGTTGTAAAACTCATTGCAGATATTCCACGTGGACTAAGCTATTCATTCCCTGCATTGCAAATAATCAAAATAGGAGAATAATCTTCTGGAGCAAAGATTCAATCTTTGCTCTTCTTTGTGGGTGTCTCCCTCTACTTTATTTACCTCACTTTAATATGCATCAATCTCATTGACAAATGACCGGTCAGTCAGTAATATTATTATGGTTAATAAAGTCATTTTGAGGTAGGTGCAGTAGTGAAGAATTTAGTCAATTTTGTACTTGGAAATAAACTGGCCGTATGGCTGCTTACGATTATCATCACGGTATCCGGGATCTATTCCGGCACACGGATGAACATGGAGACCATACCGAATATTTCTATCCCATACCTAATGGTTATGGATGTATATCCTGGGGCGACTCCTGAAAAAGTAATGGAGGATGTGTCGATCCCGATTGAAAAAGCGGTAGAGGGCCTGGAAGACGTTAAGTATGTCTATTCGAATTCATACTCCAATATGTCGAGTATCCAGGTAGAGTATGAGTATGGCATTGATATGGATGAGGCCAAGCGTGCTTTGCAATCGGCATTGGATACGATTAAGTTGCCGGAGGGAGCTCAGGAACCGACCATCACAGCGATCAGCATGAATATGATGCCGGTTGCGGCACTGAGTGTCAGCAGTTCAACTGAGGACATTGTAGAGCTTACATCCACCGTTGAAGAAATCATTCTTCCGAAAATCGATAAAATCGATGGTGTTGCTTCTGTCACAATGACTGGTCAGCATATCGAAGAAGTTAATTTAACGTACGATGAAGCAAAACTTTCGCAATTTGGTTTAACGGAAACGAATATAAAAGAAATGATCCAAGCCAGCAATCTGGGCGTTTCATTAGGCCTTTTTGAATTCAAAGAAGGAGAGCAGGCCGTTGCCGTCGATGGCAAGTTCACAACAACTGATGAATTGAAAAATATGTTGATTCCTGTCACACCATCAGCAGCCAATCCATCGCCTTTTGTAAAACTTAGCGAACTTGCCGAGATTGAACTTGTCGGTAAAGTTCAATCCATTTCCCGTACAAACGGTGAAGACGCTATTGCCTTGCAGATTGTAAAGGAACAGCAAGCGAACACTGTTGACGTAGTTAATGCAGTGAAAGATTTAGTGAAAGAAGAAGAATCCAAAATTGATGGCTTGGTCATTGAAGTATCGCTTGACCAGGGAGAGCCAATTGAAGAGTCAGTTTTTACAATGATTGAAAAAGCTTTATTTGGAGGGTTAATCGCGATCCTGGTTATCCTGCTTTTCCTGCGTGACTTCAAATCTACGATTATATCAATTGTCTCGATTCCAGTTTCGATTTTTATGGCATTGCTGCTATTGAACTGGATGGACATTACGCTCAATATCATGACACTTGGCGCGATTACTGTAGCGATTGGCCGGGTTATTGATGACTCAATTGTCGTCGTGGAGAATATTTATCGCCGCCTGCATCTAAAAGAAGAGAGAGTGACAGGCCGGGCACTTGTGCGAGAAGCGACAATTGAAATGTTCAAACCAATCCTGTCGTCCACACTTGTGACGGTTGCTGTATTTGCACCGTTGATCTTCGTAGGCGGGATGGTAGGGGAATTATTCACTCCTTTTGCCCTGACGATGACATTTGCGCTCGGTGCTTCACTGATTGTAGCGATTACGATCGTACCAGCATTATCTCACTTTTTATTCAGGAAGAAGTTATATGGCGAAAAGTCTGAAAGCAGCCATAAGGAAGTTGGAAAGCTGGCTAATTGGTATAAGGGTGTGTTGAATAAGTCGCTTAACCATAAGGTCATTACTTCACTCATTGCTGTTGCACTGCTTGTTGGAAGTCTTGCTTTGACTCCGATTATTGGCTTCAGTTTCATGGGCAGTGAAGAAGAAAAAGTCATGTATTTGACGTATACACCTAAAGCGGGTGAGCTTAAGGAAGATACAATTGAAAATGTCGCTGAAGTAGAAGAAGAGATGCTGAAACGCGATGATATAGATATCGTGCAGGTTTCAATTAATGATGAAGCCGATCAGATGACTGCCTTGATGGGTGGAGGTGCAGGAGGAGCATTAATGTACCTGATCTTTGACCCAGAAATGGAGAACTTCTCAGAAGTAAGGGATGAACTTGAGGAATATGTCTTTAACATTGGTCACAGCGGCGAATGGAAGAGCCAGAACTTCGGCGGAATGTCGATGCCTGAGAATGAAATCAGCTATACCTTGTACAGTGAGGATTTAGGCAAGTTAAATGAAACAGTCAAGATGGTAGAAAAAGAAATGAATGCAGTTGATGGCTTGAAGGATGTATCCTCCAGTGCGGAAGATGCCTATGTAGAATACACCTTCAAGGTTGAACAGGATGAATTGCTGCAATATGGATTGACAGCAGGACAAATCGTTATGATGCTCAATCCAAACAAGTCGAAAGAGGTCTTGACGACCGTCGAAAAAGATGGAGAATCACTTGATGTCATTGTTCAGCAGGAGCAAGCAGAACAGCCTGAATCAATCGATGATATTCTTGCCACTGAAGTACAAACAGCGCTGGGTACCACTTTGCCATTGTCTGAATTAGTAACGGTTGAAGAAGGAACAACGCTGAATACTCTGGCTCGCAGCAAAGGCCAGTATTATGCTTCTGTATCAGGAACTGTCGTCAGTAAAGATATTTCAAAGGCAGCTGCTGAAGCTGAAAAAGCAATCAATGGATTAGATCTTCCTAAAGGAGTGGAAGTCGGAGTAGCCGGCGTCCAGGCAGATATGAAGGAAACATTCACTCAGCTTGGCGCTGCGATGCTTGCTGCGATTGCGATCGTCTACTTCATCCTGGTCGTTACCTTCCGTGAAGGTGTTGCACCATTTGCGATACTATTCTCGCTTCCATTCGCAGTCATTGGTTCATTTGTTGGTCTGCTTATTGCAGGTGAAACCATCTCTGTCTCTGTCATGATGGGTCTGTTGATGCTGATTGGTATCGTCGTAACGAACGCCATCGTGCTTGTAGACCGAATCATTCACATGGAACGGGAAGGACTGACGATGCGTGAAGCGGTCCTTGAGGCAGGCGCTACGCGCTTGCGTCCGATCCTTATGACAGCAATCGCTACGGTCGGTGCCTTGATTCCACTAGCTATTGGATCTGGCGGAGGCGGATTGATCTCCAAAGGTCTTGCAATCACGGTAATTGGCGGCTTGACCAGCTCCACATTATTAACCTTGATTATCGTACCGATTGTTTATGAAGTTCTATCTAAAATGTTCAAGAAAAACCGTAAGGATATTGTAGAAGACTAATGAAAAGCCCTGGTGGATGACTGGTCGTCCTGCCAGGGCGTTTTTTTATGAATGAATATTTCCGTGCTTCCATTCACAACAGGTAATGTTTTAAAAAAAAACGGTTCTTGAAGTTCTTCTTACTTGGCTCATATACTTTTATTTACTCTGATACAAGGACATCTATGAAAAGTCTCAAGGCTTTTTAACTTTGTAAAGAAAATATAGAACTATTATGGCCAGGCGTTTTGCCTGGCTTTTGTTTCGCTCTCTTCTTCCTCTTTCGCTAGATTTCGACTGTATCATACACTAACCACCAGATAGGGGAGGGGGAGTTGATTTTTATTTAGTGCCATGAACGGTGGTTTTCTTGGTAGACGGACCCAATCGAAAAAAATGATTCTTGTATTCCTAAGTTGACGTGCAAAGTTCCTCATGCTTTTTATAGAAAAACTACTAATATTGCGACTTCTCCAATTCCTGATCCTTGTCCCTTTCAACATTCACCAATACCTCATCTGAATAATAATAACTCCTGCATATCCATCTTTGCTTCGTAACTATTTGGAGGATTCTTTTAATTCGAGGACTCCTTTTTGCCAATAGCTTTAAAAAACTAATTAGTAATGTGGGTAGGGGAGGGGAGATATGTGAAGGATAACTGGGAATTAATTGAAAATAATAGAGATCAAAACCAAAGTATACAAATATGTAAACGTGTATACAAAATGTAAACATTACGTGTACAATTTCGTTTACATGTATACAAACGTGTAAACATCACGTTAAATCAACATGTATACAACTTTGTATTCATTGTGTACAATTATGTATACAAATGAAGTGAGGTTTACAGCCTGTTTACATGTTTACATTTATATTTCTTTTTGCTCGATTTTCTTGCAGTATCTATTATTTACCTTTACCTTTAAAATAGTAAGAGAGTATACATAAACTTAGATTAATGAAAAGGAATGATAGAAATGACGAAATCTAGAATTGCAGCTGTTGATGTTGGTAACGATTCTATTAAAGCTATTTTTGGAGAATTTGATAATGAGTTGAACATCCCTAATATCGTTGCAAGGGACACAGAAGACCGTCCTGTAATCGGTATTGAGGAGCTTGATACGAAGGATCCTCTTGATGGGATTCATATTCGTGTTCACTCCCCTGCCCTGAAGGATAATAACGCTATTTATCGTGTCGGCAATCTGGCGACGAAAAGCGATAATGCGACAGAACTTGATCCTGGAAGCAGCAAGTCCGAGGAAGATCAGACATTGATTATGTTGTTTGCTACTCTTGCATTAGATGCAGTCAAAGAAGATAATGCAAAGGTTTTTCCGAAAAGCAAGAATGTCATTGATGCGAATTATACGCTTGGTACTGGCCTTCCGCTTCGTGAAGTCAAGGAAGGAAAAGATGCTGGCTACCGTTCTAAGCTGGTAGGGTCTGTACACCAGGTAGAATTCCTTGTTACTCCTAAATACCAGGGGCTGAAAGTTAATATCAAATTTGATGAAGTGAAGGTTTACCCTGAGGGCTTCGCGGCTTATATCAATCTAGTAATGGACAATAGCCTGAAAATCATCAACAAAGACCTTATTGATAGAAGGATCCTTATCCAGGATATCGGCGGTCTATCCACAGATATCGCTGTCATCAAGAACCGCAATGTCGATGATGATAAGGCACAGGGCTTCAACCTTGGTGTTTCTGAGGCATTGGAACAAATCAGGGAAGAAATCCGCAGCAAGCATGGCGTGGAGTTGGACAGCCGAACAGATGTTGTAGAAATCATCACGCGCAAGAATGATCGCAACCACATCATGGTTAAGGGAAGCCGGACAAGCGTCCACGATATCACTGACCGCATCCTTCTCGAACTGGCTAAAAAGCAATACCGCCTGCTTCGCAATGTCTGGGCCAAGAATTCACAGACTGAAATTTGCTATTTTGTTGGCGGCGGCGCGACAGTTCTAAAAGAATATATTAAAACATTAAACAATAATCTTGATGGCTATAACATCGAATTCTTCGAGGATGAAAAAGAGAGCATCTGGATGATGGCCAATGCTTACTATAAGCTCATTATGGATTTTGTGAAAAAATCAGAGAAGAGCAGCAAAGCCGCTTCTGAGCCTGTTAAAAGCTAAAGTAAGGTGATCCCATGAAAAAAACCAACCCAAATGAGATTAAGAGGGGACAGGCACTATCGTTCCGGATCCCATCTGATACACCAGACCATATCTTGAGACATCTTCAAAAATTAAAAGAAACCGAGAGAAGAAATTTCTCGAGCAAGATTGCTGATTTTGTCTTGCAGGGTGTGGGGAATTCATATTCCAGGGAACGCGAAACGATTACTATCCCTCTCCCGCGCAATCTCAGCAAATCGCAACGGGATTGGATCAAGCATGAGCATTCAGAAGCTTTGCTGGGCAATATCGTGTATCATCTGCTGACAGACCCTATAAGGGCCACTGCACTGCTTGCATCATTGAACAGTAGTTCAACAGAAATAGATGAAGCCCTGTACCTTCAGGAAGATGAAAGGGATTTTCCTCCGGTGATTGCCGCAGAGGATTCACCGGCAATTGAAGAGACTGCTTCAACGACTGAAAACGATTCAATGGATGATGACCTTGATTCATTTGTCTGGGAGTCAATTGAGCAAGCTGACAAACCTGAAGAGGAAACCGAAGAGAAGGAAGAGGATTTGGATGATCTTCTTGGAGATTTCCTAGCTAAAATGAATAAATAATAAGAAGAACCCATGGGCGTTATATCCCCATGGGTTCTCCTGTATTTGCTGGCTAAGAAGGTATAAATTTCCCCACTTAGATTAGTGTCTAGCTCCAGCGCCTAGCCCCTCGAGACGTTTCGGTCCTGCCAATGAAGTCAAAGAGCGACTTCACTTTCAGGCCCTCCAACGCTTGTCGGGGCTGACCAAGGCGCTCACGCTTTTATATTAATGTTGTTTATTTGGGAGCTTGTCGCTTGGATTTTCTTTTCCTTGCCTCTTTCTATTTTGTTCGT
>NZ_JBIQOE010000159.1:0-6537 GCF_047739415.1 Mesobacillus sp.
TGGATTTACAGGTCTGCTTTTGCGGCGGCTAAGTCAGGACTGGCTTCATTGACAAAGACACTTGCGCTGGAAGAGGCAGAAAACGGGATCACCGCCAATATGGTCTGCCCTGGTGACATCACAGGTGAATGGAAAGAAAGAACAATCAGCGAATCCTTGAATTCCCTGGATTCTTCTGTACCAGTAGGCAGACCGGGAACCGGGGAAGATATATCACGGGTGATAAGCTTTCTTTCAAATGAAGATTCCAGTTTTATTACTGGAAGTATCATTCCAATAACAGGCGGGAAAGATGTGCTAGGAAAAGCTTTGCGTGAAAACCTTTAGGAGAGACCATTAAAAACGCCAACCATGGCGTTTTTATTTTGATACATTATCGGGTTATGGATGACCGTTTTTGAAAAAAACCTAATTGAATAACGTGAACCAGGTTGGGAAAACTAATAACAATTAGCAGTCAAATCGAATTGAATTATCTAATAATTAATAGTATTTAGTTTAATTCTGCGAGGTGATGAAAATGGGAATAGGGTTTAACATGAATAGGATCAATCCAAATCAGACGCAAGTTTTCTTTGAGGATGGAAGGTATGAAACATTGACAGATGCCGAACTTGAAGCATTCCTGTCAGAGGCTTCCTTATCGGAACGGGAAGAAACAAATGGGCAGGATCTGCTTAATTAGAAAACGCCCTGTCTTTCAGGGCGTTTTGTATATTGTATATTGGTGAATTATGCCTCCAATAATTGGGCTGCTTCTTCTTCTTGGACACCAGACCTTTTTAGATACAGTGTATATTGATCCTTAGGAATTTCATACAGGTCGTAAATCTCTCCATTAGCATTTAACTGCTCATATATGTGCTTACGGGTTTCGTTTGCCTTTACCACATAAGGCAGCTTTTCTGCTGCTTTGATAGAGCGGATATTAACTTTCCTGATACGCATGAAAATGGTCTCAATCCCAATATCATAAAATAATTCCTGGAAGAAAGCATCCTTAGCCAAGGTGTTGTATCCTTTGCCATGGTAAGGTTTTCCCAGCCAGGTGCCTAAAAAACCGGCTCCTTCCTGGATATCAAATAGATTGATTGTGCCAATTGGAGCTCCCCACTCGTCAAGTATGGTACGGGAGATTAATTCTCCTTGTTCTTCCGCTTCAATCGTTTGCTTTGTTATAAATACGAATTCTTCATATGAATGTGCCTTTTGGCGCACAAAAGGGAAGACCTCCGGATGCGCCATCAGCTCAAATAATTCATGGCAATCATGTAGATCGCGTTTTTTGAGCATATTGTATCCCTCCACGCAGGGCAGTCCTATCCCGTGCGAATGTAACTACACGGCCACCCTCGAAATTTTTTGTAAGTTGCTAAAAAATTTCGGGGTGGGAATCGAACCCACTAGAACCAGGATACTGGTGGCGCACCATTTGCCTTCCCTAATCACTTTGCTTTATGAAATTATATTTCCAAAGAGTATAATACAGGATATTTTAAAAAAAGAAAATAGGTTTTTCACCCTTTTTTTCTGTGTTTTTTTGCCAGGAATCAACAGCGATTTTCGACTAAATCTGATAAACGACTTTGCCATTGATCATTGTCCAAATTGGCTTTGCGCTGAAATGGAATGGATGCTGATTCCAAAGGACCAAATCAGCGTCTTTCCCAGGCTCGATACTGCCCACACGGTCATCAACCCGCAGGTTCCTTGCTGGCAGAATCGTGATTCCTTCGAGTGCTTTTTGTTCAGATAATCCTTCCCTCACTGCGATTGCCGCACAAAGGTTTAAGTACTGGATTGGGGTGTATGGATGATCAGTCGTGACAGATACCTCTACACCATGATCAGTCAGTTCCTGATAAGTTTTCCAGCTCTTATTCTTAAGTTCCACTTTCGAACGGCGGGTGAGTGTTGGACCTACTGAAACTTTCAAATTCAGGCCGGCCAGCTCTTCTGCAATCAAATGACCTTCAGTACAATGCTCGATCCGTAAATCCAGATTGAATTCCTCAGCAAATCTGATTGCAGACATGATATCATCTGCTCTATGGGCATGGATTCTAACTGGTATTTCCCGGTTCAACGCTTTAATGATCGGTTTAACTCTTAGGGATTCATGATTTTCAGCATTCATCGCCTCGTAAAAAGCTTCCCTTAGCATCCCCATGATCCCCATACGTGTGATGGAATCTTTATTCCCCATACTGTGAATTCGTTTCGGGTTTTCACCTAGTGCAATTTTAAGTCCAGCTGTTTCTTGGATGATCATATTCTTAACGTTTTTTCCAGCCGTTTTAATGACCGACGTCGTTCCGCCGATTACATTCGCACTTCCAGGCATAACATGTGCTGTGGTAATCCCATATTTAAGTGCATCGCCGAAGGCAGGGTCGAGCGGGTAGACCCCGTCAATCGCCCGTACGTGAGGACTCATCGGCTCAATCGTTTCGTTGGCATCATTTCCGGCCCATCCTGTACCTTCATCATAAAGGCCGAGGTGAGTATGGACATCGATGAAGCCTGGAAGCAAAAAGTTGTTTTTACAATCAATAATCTCGTACCCAGGTTCAATCGTAATTTCAGAGTCAATTTTTATTATTTTTCCTTCTTTTATGAGAACATCACAATTTGGCCTTGGCTCAGAGGTGATTGGCATTACTTTTGCGTTCTTAAGTAGTATCCTGTTCATTTTCCATCCTATCCTGTCCTTATTTTCTTGCGCATTGGCGAGAATCGTTGGGTCAAGTAAAATTTGCTTTCTCCTATAAGGAAAACCCTTAATTTTCATTATAATGAAAAAGTTCATTTATAATGAAACTTTTTTACTGCTTTTTCGTAAAGTTAAATATAAGAATATTGGAGGAAAAAAACAATGCCGAAAAATGATGAAAGACTTATTGCAGCAGGCATTTATATTATTAGCTTTTTTACTGCTTTTCTTGGACCGCTGATTATCTGGCTCGTTAAAAAGGATGATTCAAGCTATATTGATTACCATGGAAGGGAATATATAAACTTTTTTATTTCTTATACTGTATATGGAATTGTCAGCGGTATTCTTGTCATCTTGTTGATTGGAATCTTTATGTTGTGGGTCATCGGGATATTAGCCATGATATTCACCATTGTAGGTGCGATAAAAGCATATGAAGGTCAGGAATATCGAATTCCATTCATTTTCAGGCTCCTGTAACAAATAAGATTTTAATACATTATCCGGCATATTTTATGCCGGATATTTTTTATGCCTTTTTCACTCGGTTGCTTCTTGCTTGTAATTAGAATTGACTTTGTAGCAAAGTTTTATAAAAAATCAGCTCTTAAAATAAAATTCTTTGAACGAATTTTTGCTTCAGCCGTCTTATGGATGTAAAACAAATAAGGAGGTTATCAAAATGGAATTATTCGCTGATATCAATTGGGCTTTAATTGCACCTATATTGTTCATTCAAGTTATTTTATTAGTTGTTGCGGTGATTGATTTAATAAAGATCGAAAAAACAAATGGTCCTAAATGGGTTTGGGCAATCGTTATATTGGTTGTCAACATTATTGGGCCTATCCTGTATTTCGTGATCGGAAGGAGAAATTAATAATGCCCTTAGTCACAGTAGAAAATTTGGAAAAGAGTTTTAAGGACTTGCGAGTGATTAAAGGGTTAAACTTCGAGTTGGAAAATGGTAAATGTGTAGCTTTGATTGGAGCCAATGGCGCAGGTAAAACAACTACACTGAAAATGCTCTCTGGGCTGCTCGAACCAACGGAAGGTAATATCTCTTTCTCGGGGGAAAAGCAGGGAGGTGACCATCGTCGGTTGATTGGTTATCTCCCGCAGCATCCTGTATTTCATGATTGGATGACAGCAAGGGAATTTCTCGAGTATGTTGGAAAGCTATCAGGGTTGCCTGCAAAGGAGTCAAAGGAACGGTCAGCTGAGCTGCTGGAACTTGTGGGTATCGCGGATGCAAAAAACAGGAGAATCGGCAAGTTTTCCGGGGGGATGAAGCAGCGCCTCGGGATTGCCCAGGCGATTATCCACAGACCTAAACTCATCATGCTGGATGAGCCAGTTTCTGCTTTGGACCCTTTTGGAAGACGAGAAGTTCTTGAACTGCTGGAAAAGCTCAAGAAGGAAGCGACTGTATTATTCTCTACTCATATCCTTAATGATGCCGAAGAAGTGTGTGAAAGTATTTTGTTTCTTCACAATGGAGAAATTATTGAGTCGGGAACAATGGATGAATTCAGGGAGAAATATCACCAGTCAAAAATCGATCTGGTTTTTAGCCAAGAAGCCTCCAGCTTTTTAAAAACTCTTTCAGAACAACCACAAATCGATTCCATCCAAATTGAAGGCAATAAAGCAAGTATTTTTACTGAAAATCTTGAAGCAGTTAAAGAGGTTATTCTGACCTTGGCAGCCAGGGAGAACTGGCCGCTAAATAAATATGAAATCGGTTCAATCAGTCTTGAAGATGTTTTCATGAAGGTGGTGCAAAAATGAAGCAATGGTTCACTCTACTAAACAAAGAATTCCTGGAGATGGCAAGGAACTACAAATGGATTTGGATGCCGATCGCCTTTATTTTGCTTGGGGTGATGGATCCTCTGACCACCTACTATTTACCGGAGATCCTTAATTCTGTGGGCGGCCTTCCGGAAGGGGCAGTATTTGAAATGCCCGAACCTTCAGCTCAGGAAGTTTTTATCATGAGTTTGGGACAGTATCAGATGATTGGAATATTGATCATCGCCCTCTCCATGATGGGAACGGTTGCCGGGGAGAGAAAGAGCGGTGTCGCACAGCTGATCCTCGTAAAACCAGTTTCCTATTTCTCTTATATCACTTCCAAATGGGCAGCTGCACTTATATTAATCGTCGTTTCATTGTTCCTTGGAATGCTGGCAAGCTGGTATTATACTGGCGTTCTGTTTGAGTTTATTCCATTTGGGGCTTTCATGGAATCGTTCGGTCTATATTCATTATGGCTCATATTGGTATTGTCCTTCGTAATCCTTTGCAGTGCAATGTTCATGCAGCCAGTCGCAGCCGGTATGGTAGCACTAGTTACTGTCTTTATTTCTACGATTATAGGAGGTTCCTTCCAGCACCTCCTCGAATGGAGTCCGACACAGCTTGTTTCCTATGTTTCTGTAAGGTTGATTACCGAAAAGTGGCCAGAGCATGTTTGGCCAACGACAGGTGTTACTTTATCAATGACAATTTTATTTGTTGTATTGGCAATATATATTTTTAAAAGAAAAGAACTTGCAGATTGAGATCTGGTCAATGACCGGGTCTTATTTTTTTGCTAGGAAGGAAGAACTGTTTTTACTATGGTTTTGTCGAAATACTTAGATAATTAAAGTGTCAAAATGGTTCTTTTAACATATTTCAACAGGATATTATTTCAAAGGCAAACTTACGAATAATAAATTATACCTAATTTTCTGGATAAATACTGGATTTAGATGTCGAATTCATTATATTGCTAAAGTGTGATTTTTAAATATAATGAAAATTAAGAAAAAAAGGAGGGGTAATATGTCGACAAGAAAAAAACTTTATGCAGGAACACTCGCTGTCCTTTTGGGTGCCGCTACAATTTTTAATTCAGGCGTTACAAAAGGGGAAGCAGAAACAAATACAGAAAATACATACCTGGTCATTTTTAAAGACCAGCAGGGACTTCCAGCAGGTTATGCTGATGCGATCAAAAAAGCCGGTGGCCAGGTGGAAGATAAATTGGACAAGCTTGGAGCTGTAGAGGTTACTTCTAAAAATGCTAACTTCTTGAATGAAGTGAAGAAGTCATCTATTGTTTTAGAAGCTGGTGTTGAAAATACTGTTTATCCTGAACAAACGATTGATGGAGAGACAGTGGCTGTTGATGACCTTGCTGATGGAGCTGATATTTACAATAATTTTATGTGGGATATTAAACAGGTAACCAACGATGGTGAATCCTGGAATCTGCCAGGAGGAACTGGTTTGTCTGTAGATGGCGAGGATATTGTGGTCGGTGTTATTGATACAGGCATTGACTACAATCATCCTGATTTAAAAGAAAATTACGTTGGCGGTAAGTCATTCGTACCTGGTTATGATGATCCGATTGACCAGAACAGCCACGGTACACACGTTGCTGGTTCAATTGCAGCAAACGGAAGAGCTCTTGGAGTTGGCCCAGATCTGAAAGTGGCGTCTTACAGAGTATTCGGTCCATCTGGCGGTGCAGCAACTTCCCATATTGCTGAGGCTCTAATGACAGCTGCAGACGATAATGTTGACGTAGTAAACATGTCTCTTGGTGGATACGACTGGTTCCAGGATCCTGAATATGCCACGAAGGACATTGTAGCAGATGTTCAATTATTCAATCGTGCAATCCAGTACGCTATCCAGAAAGGTGTAACGGTTGTTGGTTCTGCTGGAAACAACGCGGTGGATCTTAGCAGCCCTGGGAAATTGTCAGGCGATGACACAGGTTCAACACACAGAAGTCCTAGCAGCCAGACAATGATCAGAGTATC
>NZ_JBIQOE010000160.1:0-29244 GCF_047739415.1 Mesobacillus sp.
GGAGCCTTCGTCGGCGGCAATCCGATGCGCGTGATCTTCACAAAGGAAGAACTAGCCGAACGCTGGGCAGATGATGAGATTTATGGACAAGTACCAACAAGATGAGATTTACGGACAAGCTCCAACAAAATAAAGCGAAGCGGGATTGACTCCGCTTCGTTTTATTTTTGTTAAAATTTGGATGTGGTCGAAATAATGCGAAAAGTGGTCGATATAATTCAAAATGTGGTCGAAAAAATAAAAAATCCGCTGATATATTTCAAAAAGTGGCGATATATTTTGTTTTTCGCCAATAAATGAAAATCAGCAATCCTTATCGGGTTGTTTTCATTGGATTTAGCGAGAAAATTTCCAGACTTGGTCCATAAAATGTTACTCCATCTGTAAAGAGGCGGCCGGCAGCACAATATCGAGTGCTGCCGGCAACTATTATTCTCCATCAACGAATCTTCCATGCTCTGGAACTGCAATTTTATCAAATTCACGAACCAGCAAATCAAGACTCTTTTCCAGCTCCTCGCCTTCCATAGGCCGGCCGTGACCGGTTATCGCTCGGGCTGGATGCAGCGCGAACAAGTCTTCAACAGATTTCCTTGCTGCCGTCCAATCAGGTGTCAAATAGCGAGGCGGCCCGCTGATTTCTTTTTTCTGAGTAACAACTTTATATAATGACTCCTGTTTGACCGTGACAAACGCATCCCCGGCAATCAATGTACGGTCAGCTTCTCGGAAAAGCGAAATGTGGCCCGGGGTGTGTCCTGGAGTATGGACCCAGCGCCACCCGGCCATTTCAGGTACCGTTCCATCGAGCGGCAATGCTTTTACCCTACTTCCCAGTTTGATCGCTTCATTAGGATATAGTTTGGAAGCTTTGGCGAGCAGTCCTCCATCAACTGTTGGATCTGGTTCAGGATAGTTTTTCACACCGGATAAATAAGGCAGCTCCAATTCGTGCGCAAAGACATTCACATCCCATCGTTCAACCAGCTCGACAAGCGCCCCGACATGGTCAAAGTGACCGTGGGTCAGGATGATTGCTTTTGGAGGATTATTTTCGCCATACAGATTTTCCGCAGCCTGTAAAATTTCATCCGCTGATCTCGGCATACCAGCGTCAATCAAAACCCAGTGGTTCTGGGCGCCAGGCAGTCCGTAAAAACACACATTGACGATTTGGACATTCAAATAATGGACATCATTTGTTACCGCTTCCAGTTCACCGCTGTCAACAGATGTAACCGGAATGATTCTATCCTCCGCACTATTTTCCATCAAAATACCTCCTTTTCTTTGCAGAATATTTACCCTCTGCCCCTTTTTAAAAAACAAAAAGCGAAATGGGGGTGATAGGCCATTTCGCTTCTACTCATATGGAAATTCTGAATAACAATAAATCGTCTTGTCTGCATACTGATTTGCTTCACGGAAGGAGCAGGTCTTAATACCGATCTTCCTGGCGGGAATCAGGTCAGTGCTTTGGTCGCCGACAGCCAGGTCCAATCCATATCTGTCATGCAGGTACTTATATGCATGGATGTCTGGTTTTAACGAATAGCCATCATCGGCAGGACAAATCACTTCCTCAAAAAATTGCCCAAGATCCCAGTGTTCAAGCAGTTCTTCTGTTGAGCGCCGATTGCGATGGGTTACGAGGACATTTGCATCCGAGGCAGATAATACCTCTTTTACATACGGGAAAAGCGGTTTCCGGTCATTTGGCAATGTGCGTTCAATCTCACGGAATTCTTTTACTTTATTTTTATCGACACCATAAAATTCATATGCTGTACCATACTTCAAATGCGGCAGGACCTCTTCGTACGGCCGGTCTTTTTTCGCCATAATCATGAATGCCTCTACCAATGTCGGCCATGTATCAAGGATTGTCCCGTCAAGATCCCATAGTATTTTCACTGCCCAAGCCTCCTTAATATAAAAAAATGTATTGAGTTCATATCGAAAAATTGTCCAGCTTCAGCGCCTAGCCCCTTGAGTCGCTTGTCTTGCTGCGGCTCAGAACTCCTCGTGACGCTTCGGTCCGCCCGCTGAAGTCAATAAGCGACTTCATTGGTCGGCCCTCCAGCGCTTGTCAGGGCTGGGCAAGGCGCTTACGCTTTTCTAATTGCCACCATTCTACCAGCTCTTTTTTAAAAATCAAAACATGAAGAGCTTATGGTTGACGGATAATAGAATGAACGATAAACTACATATAACTTCATCTTGTTACCATATTAGCGAACTAAAGGATTTAGATAATTAAGACTCAGTTTATTTGGGTAGATAGATAAAAACACCAGCAACGAAGAGGGTGAAAACAATGAGCAGATTATTCATGTTTGAAAAGCCGCTTGGCATGCGGGATACACTTCCGGAATTATATGAAGCGAAGGAAAAAGTCCGCAGCTCAATTGAAAAAGAAATGAAGCGATGGGGTTTCCAATTCATTGAAACTCCGGCGCTCGAATATTACGAAACTGTCGGTACTGCCTCAGCGATCCTTGATCAGCAGCTGTTCAAGCTGCTGGACCAGCAGGGGCATACGCTTGTATTGCGCCCAGATATGACCGCACCGATTGCCAGGGTTGCGGCTTCAAAATTATTCAAAGACCAGCTTCCATTAAGACTGGCCTACTCTGCAAATGTCTACCGTGCCCAGCAGCGCGAAGGCGGCAGGCCGGCGGAATTTGAGCAGATTGGTGTCGAGTGTATTGGCGACGATTCCGTCAGCGCTGATGGCGAAATGATCTCACTGGCGATTTCCTCGCTGAAAAAAGCTGGGCTGGAACAGTTTCAGCTTTCTGTTGGGCATGTCGGCTTCGTCAACGAATTGTTCGTCCAGATACTTGGCACAGAGGAACGAGCCAGGGAGCTGACGAAATTTTTATATGAGAAAAATTATGTCGGGTATCGTGAGCATGTCAAAGCACTTCCGCTGTCTTCAATCGATTCACAAAGGCTACTGGCGTTCCTTGAACTGCGCGGGGGCCCGGAAGTGATCGATAAGGCATCCGAACTGGTCGAGAACGGAAAAGGCAGAGCCGCACTCAATGAATTGAAGCTGCTCTGGGAGATTATTGAAGACTTCGGAGAAAGCAGCCGGATCAAATTTGACCTAACGATTGTCAGCCACATGAGCTATTATACAGGCATTTTATTTGAGGTTTATGCTGGAATGGTTGGGTTCCCAATCGGCAATGGCGGCCGCTATGACAAGCTGCTCGAGAAATTCGGAAAATCGACCGGAGCAACAGGATTTGCGATCAGGCTCGACCGCCTGCTTGAAAGCCTCGGCGACCTGGGTGAACCTGAGCCTGTCACCTGCATTCTTTTCAGCCCTGAACGGAGAAAGGAAGCGTACCAGCTTGCAGCACAGCGCAGGGAAGACGGTGAACGGGTTATTCTCCAGGACATCAGCGCCGTCCGTAATCTTGATGCTTGCTCCGATACGTTTGCTAATGTCGTTTACCTAGTTGGGAAGGAGGGAGTGCAATGAATGAACAACTGACCATTGCCATGCCAAAGGGCAGGATTTTTACCGAGGCGGTTGAACTGCTGCGGAACGCTGGCTTTGATTTGCCTCCTGAATTTGATGATTCCCGAAAGTTGATTATCGATGTTGAAAAAGAAAATTTCCGCTTCATTTTAGCGAAGCCGATGGATGTGGCTACATATGTTGAACATGGTGTCGCAGATCTCGGGATTGCCGGAAAGGACGTCCTGCTTGAGGAAGAACGGGACGTGTATGAGCTGCTTGATTTAAAAATCAGCGGCTGCTATCTTGCTGTTGCGGGACTTCCGGACACAAAAATGAATGATGTCGCCCCAAAAATCGCAACGAAGTACCCGAATATCGCTGCTGCCTATTTCCGTGAACAGGGCGAGCAGGTAGAAATCATTAAATTGAATGGGTCAATCGAGCTTGCTCCATTAATCGGGCTAGCCGACAGGATTGTCGACATCGTTTCAACAGGAAGGACCTTGAAGGAAAATGGTCTCGTGGAGTACGAAACGATTACAAACGTGACTTCGAGGCTGATAGTCAATCCAGTCAGCTACCGGATCAAGGATGAGCGGATCAGCGAGCTGGTCAAAAGGCTGAACGAAGTGATATAGATTGTGAATCTGAAAGGATTTGATTCTCTATGGAAATTTTTCAAATAGATGGAAGTTTGTCACTCAAACGGAGTGTTGATGGCGGAACGGAAGAGCAGCGCAAAGCCGTACAGAACATTATCGCGGAAGTCAGGGCTTCCGGTGACCATGCGCTCAGGACTTTTACCGAAAAATTTGATTCCGTGCCGCTTGATGTATTTCTGGTGACTGAGAATGAAATTTCAGAAGCCTATAAAATGGTCAGCAGTCAGCTCGTGGACATCATCACTGAGGCAGCTGCCAATATACGTAAATACCATGAAAAACAGCTGCGACCTTCATGGATGACGACAGAGGAAAACGGCACAATGCTGGGCCAGAAAGTGACGCCGCTTGATTCAGTCGGTGTCTATGTGCCTGGTGGAACGGCTGCTTATCCTTCCTCGGTTTTAATGAATGTCATCCCGGCAAAAACAGCCGGTGTCGATCGGATCGTCATGGTTTCTCCGCCTGGCCGGGACGGAAAGCTTCCGGCAGGCGTGCTCGTTGCCGCTGATATTGCCGGGGTAAAAGAAATCTATAAAATCGGCGGGGCTCAGGCGATTGCCGCCCTTGCATATGGAACGGAAACAATCGAACCCGTCGATAAAATCACTGGTCCGGGAAACATTTATGTCGCACTCGCTAAGCGTGAAGTATTTGGCGATGTCGCGATTGATATGATCGCTGGACCAAGCGAGATTGGCATCCTCGCTGACGAAACAGCCCGTGCCAATGAAATTGCGGCAGACCTGCTTTCCCAGGCGGAGCATGACCCGCGGGCGTGTGCGGTTCTAGTAACCACATCACGTACTCTTGCTGAAGACGTACAAAATGAAGTGTATAAGCAGCTTTCGCAACTGCCGAGAAAAGACATCGCCACAGAAGCAATCGAAAACTTCGGGGCGATTTATGTGGCAGCTGATATGGATGAGGCCGTTGCCGCAATCAACCAGCTTGCACCGGAGCATCTTGAAATCGTCACGGAGAATCCGATGGAACTGCTCGGTAAAATAAAGCACGCCGGCGCGATTTTCCTGGGGAGATACAGCTCAGAGCCTGTAGGTGATTACTTTGCCGGACCGAACCATGTCCTGCCAACGAATGGGACAGCGCGCTTTTCAAGCCCGCTCGGTGTCGAGGATTTCCAAAAGAAATCTAGCATCATCCTTTACAGTGAGAAAGCGATGAACGACAATGGTGAAAAGATCGCCGAGTTTGCAAGGCTTGAAGGTTTGGAAGCCCACGCCAGAGCTGTGGAAGCAAGACTAAAATCGTAATGAAAGTTGATGGAGGGAAAGCTGATGGAACGAACCGCAACGGTGAATCGATATACGAATGAAACAAGGATAGATTTGGATTTTAGCATCGATGGCGAAGGAAAAACGACACTTGAAACAGGAGTACCTTTTCTTTCTCATATGCTCGATTTATTCGCGAAGCATGGCCAGTTTGATTTGAAAGTAGATGCGAAGGGCGATGTTGAGGTGGATGGCCACCATACAACTGAAGATATCGGAATCTGTATCGGACAGGCGCTTCGCGAAGCACTTGGTGATAAAAAGGGGATCAAACGCTACGGAAACGCCTTTGTCCCAATGGATGAGGCCCTGGCGCAGGTCGTCGTCGATCTTAGCAACCGCCCACACCTCGAAATGCGCGCAGAATTACCTGCCCAGCAGGTTGGCACTTTCGATGTCGAGCTGGTCCACGAATTCTTGTGGAAGCTTGCACTTGAAGCAAGAATGAACCTGCATGTCATCGTCCACTACGGAAAAAATACTCACCATATGATCGAAGCGGTATTTAAAGCTCTTGGCCGAGCGCTTGATGAAGCGACGACCATTGACCCCCGCGTAAAAGGCGTTCCGTCAACGAAAGGGATGTTATAAGGGGTATCTACGTTCTAAGGTAGGGATGTTGTAAGGGAGCGGTAAAACGTAGTACGTGTTGCAAGAGACGTTCTACCGAAAGAAGTACCCGAACTCTGTAAAAGGAAGGAAGTTAACTCATGATAGGCATCGTCGATTACGGCATGGGCAATCTGTTCAGCGTCAGCAAAGCGCTCGAACGGCTTGAAGCGCCATACTTTATCTCACAATATAAAGGCAATTTGATGGAAGCAGATGCACTGCTCGTCCCTGGCGTCGGTTCATTCCGTGATGCGATGGAAGTATTGGACCGCACAGGCTTGACGGAAATGATCCATGCTTTTGCCGCTACTGGCAAGCCTGTGCTCGGAATCTGCCTGGGCATGCAGCTGTTGTTTGAAGAAAGCACGGAAAATGGCCTGACGAAGGGCTTGAACCTGCTGCCTGGAAAAGTGGAGCGTTTTACCGGACAGACGGCAGAAGGGGAAAACTATAAAGTTCCGCATATGGGCTGGAACAAACTTCGTTTTACCGGAGAGTCTCCTTTACTCACATCACTTGAAGAAGATTACGTGTATTTCGTCCACTCTTATTATGTAAAAACGAATGAGCCGAACGTGCTGGTGGCAGTCGGCGATTATTATGATGTTGAGGTGCCAGCCATCGTTGGCAGGAACAATATTTACGGAATGCAATTCCATCCCGAAAAAAGCAGTGATATCGGGATGGCACTGCTCCGCAATTTTGCCAACCTTGCAACAGAAAGGAAGACAGACCAATGAAATTCACTATCTATCCGGCAATCGACATGCGCGGCGGAAAATGCGTAAGGCTGCTGCAAGGTGATTATGACAAGGAAACGGTTTATGGAGATTCTCCTTTTGAAATGGCGAAAACATTTGCTGACGAAGGTGCTGAATGGATTCACATGGTCGACCTCGACGGAGCAAGAGATGGCAGGCGGGTCAACGACAAATTTGTCATTCAGGCTGCACAGGAGCTTGGTGTGAACATTCAGATTGGCGGCGGCATCCGCAGCGAAGAAGATATCAATCACTATCTTGATAACGGCGTCAACCGTGTCATCATTGGCAGCATTGCCGTTTCCAACCCGGAGTTCGCTGAGGAAATGGTCAGGAAATACGGTGCGGAAATTGCCATAGGCCTTGACGCGAAAAACGGCTTCGTTGCGACACATGGCTGGCTGAATACTTCAGAGGTAAGTGCTGTGGAGCTTGGCAAAAGGTTCGCCGACGCCGGTGCGGAGACTTTCATTTTTACCGATATTGCAACAGACGGCACGCTTGCAGGACCGAACGTCGAGGCAACCCGTCAGCTCGCTTTGGAAACGGGCAAAAGCGTCATCGCTTCTGGCGGTGTCAGCTCGCTTGATGACTTGGCCGCTCTTAGGAAGTTGAGTGGTGATGGTGTCAGCGGAGCGATCGTCGGCAAAGCCATTTACGAAGGCCGCTTCTCTGTAAAATCTGCACTGGAAGCGGGGGATGTCTGATGCTAAGCAAACGGATCATTCCCTGTCTGGATGTAAAAGAAGGACGCGTCGTAAAAGGAGTGCAATTTGTTCAGCTCCGCGATGCCGGCGACCCCGTTGAGCTTGCCCGTTTTTACGATGAGCAAGGAGCCGATGAGCTCGTTTTCCTTGATATATCCGCTTCCGTTGAAGGAAGGAAGACAATGGTCGAGGTTGTCAGGGAAGTAGCGTCAGAGCTGGCAATCCCGTTCACAGTCGGTGGGGGCATCAACACGCTAGAGGATATGAAGAGAATGCTTCGATCAGGTGCTGATAAAGTGTCCTTGAACACCGCAGCTGTCAACAATCCGAAATTGATCGCTCAAGGCTCCGATTTCTTTGGTGCCCAGTGCATTGTCGTCGCCATCGATGCAAAATACGACCCGGAACTAGGGTCATGGCGCGTTTACACCCATGGCGGGCGAACGCCAACACAGTGGGAAGTCATTGAATGGGCAAAAGAGGCTGTCCGTCTTGGAGCAGGGGAAATCCTGTTGACAAGCATGGACAGTGACGGCGAAAAGAAAGGTTTTGATCTGGCATTGACACGTGCCGTGAGTGAAGCGGTCACTGTCCCGGTCATTGCCTCAGGCGGCGCCGGAAACGCTGACCATTTTACCGAAGCATTTAACGAAGGAAAAGCGGATGCTGCACTGGCTGCATCGATTTTCCACTATCGTGAAACCTCTGTAAAAGAAGTAAAATCCCACCTCCGTGAAAAAGGAGTGACAGTACGATGAAAATAGAAGAGTTGAAGTTCGATGACAATGGCTTGATTACTGCAGTCGTCCAGGATGCCGCAACACTTGAGGTCCTGACTGTTGCTTACATGAATAAAGAATCCCTGGATAAGTCACTTGAAACGCGAGAAACTTGGTTTTACAGCCGTTCCCGCCAGGAACTCTGGCACAAAGGCGCAACGAGCGGGAACACCCAGAAAATCGTCGAGATGAAATACGACTGTGACGGAGACGCACTTGTGGTGCTCGTCAAACCAGCCGGACCAGCATGCCATACCGGCGCCGTCAGTTGTTTTTCGGAAAATCTTCTGGAGAATTTGGCTGATAGCTGTTCTTCAGAAAATCAGATGGCGCGTTCCACTGATCAGCTCGCCTCATTGAGTGATTTTACCGTCATGCTCGAGCTGGAAAAAACAATCCGTGAGCGCGAACAGGAAATGCCGGAAGGCGCCTACACCACCTACCTATTTGAAAAAGGCGTCGACAAGATTTTGAAAAAAGTCGGTGAAGAAGCATCGGAAGTCATCATCGCCGCCAAAAACCGCGATCCCGAAGAATTGAAGTGGGAAGCCGCAGACCTGCTCTACCACCTGATGGTCTTGCTGCAGGAACAAAAGCTGCCATTAAAAGAAGTATTGTCAGTATTGAATAAAAGGAAGAAACCCAGCGCAGAAGAATAGTATTGCGCTGGGTTTTTCTTGTATTTAGGCTGCCGTGAATAGCATTTAATCAAAGAAGCTTTTTCCCGGAAAGTAGGTTCGTCCTTTGGTTGTGCCGTCAAACGTCAAATTCATAGAAGCTAACAGCCGTTTCGCAGTTGAAGGAGATCCGACTTTCGTGAATTCGCGGAATTGCTTGCTAGTAATAGAAGGGCCATAAATAAGAAAATAATCTTTCAATGCCTGAATATGGGCATCTGCAGATTTATGTCCGCAGCCTTTGCAAGTCCATTTCCCCTGACGGTAGTCCATACCGAATGCCTCGCAGGCAGGGCACTGCACACCCGTATTCATTCTATCAAATGGGAGGTTCATTGATTTTGGATCTGGAATCAACGGTTCATGTGCCTTAATTAAATGTCTGGCGAGTCTCTTCATGTCATTTTTTGAGAGATGGGACTGGGTATGCTTTTTGTAAAAAGGAGGGATTTTAAAGGCGACATTCGCTGACCTGAAAACTCTATAACTGACTTCCTTGTCATTGGTTGGATTTTTAATGATGGCCTGCGTATTACTAATCGCGACAAGATTTTCAATTGGTAGAGGTGTAACATGATGCTTTTTAAGAAATGCTTTTAACTGGGATGCCTGGATTTTTGTTTGAAGGATCGGATCGGGAAAAACTTCCTCTATATCGTTTTGGACTCTTATTAATTGATTGAATTCTGGAAGGAAAATGAGTGTTCCTGCGTAATTTTTGGAATCGATAATGAGGAGAAAATAAGGAGTAATAATGAGGGTATCAATTTGGAAGTGGGTATTGTTGATCGGGATTCTTAAATCGTACAAAATAAACATTTCAGAGTGGTCAACTTGCTCTAAATAGTAATCCAGCGTCTTTTCTCCTTTGTAGCCTGCCCGTTTTCGGTAAAGTTTCTTCTCGAAATCCGCTTTTTTGAAGTCATCATGAGGAAAACGCCTTACTATGGCTTCTAAAATCATGATTTCTTTAGGATATTCTCTTGTTTTGCCTATCAAGTTCTATCACTCCTAAATATTTTTACTGTTGTATTCGATTTCATCACTGAAAATTCCTTCTTGTTAAGTGGGATATAAATTTATTGGCGAAAATTAAATTAATTCGACCACTTTTTGAATTATTTTGGCGGATTTTTAATTTATTCGACCACATTTTAAGATAATTCGACCACTTTTCCCAATAATTCGCCAACAGCTAAAAAACCACACTTTTTAACCAACTGGATACATCCACAAATCACATTTTCAAATCCACACCTTCTCGAACACTCTGTCCGTATGTTATACTACATTAGTTAAAGTTGCTTCGATATAACACTGTATGTGTATTCTTATACAATTCTAAGGTTCAAAGGATATAGTTTTACTAAAATATAAATGGAGGATCACATGGGAAAAGACTCTAAAGCGATGAAGCAAAAAGGTCAATTGCTGTCATTTGTTCCTACTGGTGAATATTACTTCACCAAAGGGGTCAAGGCTTTCCACAGGCGGGACCTAAAAAAGGCTGAAAAGTATTTCCAGCGTGCGATGCACCTTGAGCCAGGCGAACCGATGATCGTTTGCCAGCTGGCGATCGTGCAGTCGGAGCTGGGTGAATATCAGCAGTCTAACCGTCTTTTGCACTTGGTCCTCGAAGAACTGGATGAAAACATGGCGGAATGCCATTATTTTTTAGCGAATAACTACGCTCATTTAGGCTTGTTCCGGGATGCGTTCAGGCATGCTAATCTTTATTTAGAATTGAATGAAGACGGTGAGTTTGCCGAGGATGCAAACGATCTGCTTGAACTTCTCACGATGGAAGCGGAAGAGATGGATGAGGATTATTATGAAGAGGATGACTTGATCGTCAAGCAGGAGGAAGCCCGCAATCACCTGGAATCTGGCGAGTTTCCAAAGGCGATCGAGATCTTCCAGGAGGTCATCGAGGAGTATCCTGAATACTGGTCAGCCTACAACAATCTGGCCCTCGCATATTTTTACCTTGGCGAAACTACCAAGGCCCGTGACATCCTGAATGATGTTCTCGAACAGAATCCCGGCAACCTGCATGCATTGTGCAATGCCCTCGTGTTCGCGCATTATCAGGGACAGGAGAAAGAAGGCCAGGATCTTAAGGCCTCTCTTGAAAAAATCCATCCGATCCACGTGGAGCACCAGTTCAAGCTTGGTGCCACGTTTGCGCTTGTCGGCGAATACGAACTGGCTTACCGCTGGCTGAAAAAGCTGCAAAAAACAGGTTTTGAAGGTGACGGTGCTTTCTATTACTGGCTGTCTCATGCTTCTTATTTTACCGGCAGAGAAAATACAGCACGTAATGCTTGGAAAAAGGTACTCGAGTTCAGTCCTGAAAAAGAGGGAATGGAGCCGTGGGCAGACAAACCGGGCATCAAGTTCGAAGCGCAGGTTTCAGCCATTCTGAACCAGCTGAACAGTGATTATCCAGAGGAACGCCTTTTTGCGTTATTCCTCACATCTGTATCCGCGAAAAAGAAGGAAATTCTCGCAGCAGAGACATCAACGGATAAGATGACGGAAATGGAAAAATCATACCTTTCATATGTAGCTTCCGGCAAACTAAGCAGCAAGGAAGAGGAAGTAAAGGGCGCGCATGAAACAGCAAAGCTCCTTTATGACCACCACCAGCCAATCGGCAAAAATGAAGCTGGGGTCTACATCATGTGGTTCTCGGTATTTGAACAGGCAGCTGAGGCTGGCTATGACTTCAAAAATAAAAAAGCATGGGCCGCAGCGGTTGATTATCTCTGGGATAAGCTAAGAAATATCAAAACATCAAAAGCGGCAGTCGCAAAAAAATACGGATTGTCTGTATCCACGCTGTCCAAATATATAAATTTGGCAAACGAGTTTCTTCAGGAAGAAGACAGCATCTAAAAGGGTAAACTAAGTCTGTGATCAGCAGACGAGGTTTACCCTCTTTTTATTTTGACAATTAAGTGAACAGGGATCTTTATTAAGCATATTTTTGGACTATGCGCTTGCTGTTTTATAGGATATGTTTAGGAAGGAAATACTATCTTGGATGAAAATAATAGGGGATTTTGATAAAAGGAGTTGTACACCATGTCAGAAGAGAAAATTTATGACGTTATTATCATCGGTGCCGGGCCGGCTGGAATGACGGCTGCTGTTTATACTTCACGTGCGAACTTGTCGACACTGATGCTTGAACGCGGCGTGCCGGGCGGACAGATGGCCAATACAGAAGAAGTTGAAAACTATCCAGGCTTTGACCATATTCTTGGACCTGAGCTTTCAACTAAAATGTTCGACCACGCGAAAAAATTTGGTGCAGAATATGCTTACGGTGATGTAAAAGAAGTCATCGACGGCAAAGAATATAAAACAATCAAGGCTGGCAACAAGGAATACAAAGCGCGTTCCATCATCATCTCTGCTGGTGCAGAATACAAGAAGCTGGGTGTTCCTGGCGAGCAGGAGCTTGGCGGCCGCGGTGTTTCTTACTGTGCGGTTTGTGACGGCGCATTCTTCAAAGGCAAAGAACTTGTTGTTGTCGGTGGCGGAGATTCAGCGGTCGAAGAGGGTGTTTACCTGACTCGCTTCGCTTCAAAAGTAACAATCGTTCACCGTCGTGATGAGCTTCGTGCGCAAAAAATCCTTCAGGACCGTGCATTTGCGAATGACAAAATTGATTTCATCTGGAATCACACTGTCAAGCAAATCAACGACAAAGATGGCAAAGTTGGCAGCGTCACGCTAGTTTCGACACAAGATGGCGCGGAAAAAGAATTCGCGGCAGATGGTGTGTTCATCTACATCGGAATGGTTCCATTGACAAAGCCATTCGAAGGCCTTGGCATTACGAACAGCAATGGCTATATCGAAACAAACGAACAAATGGAAACGAAAGTCCCAGGTATTTTCGCGGCTGGCGACATCCGTGAAAAAACACTTCGCCAAATTGTTACAGCAACAGGCGACGGCAGTATCGCAGCGCAAAACACTCAGCATTATGTCGAAGAATTGATGGAAGAATTAAAAGCAAACGCATAATATTAATGCCAAACCCGCTGGATTTGATTCAGCGGCTTTTCCAATACAATGGCAAAAACAGCATGTTTCGGGATAAATTAACAAACCGTAATTATTTATTAATTCTCCTGTAACAGTAGTGAAACAATCATGGGGTATTATAGGAGTAGAAATTGACCCCCTTTTAAAAATATAATCCTTTGACGGCACAGGTTATCCTGTGCTCTTTTTTTTACATAAAAATGAAACAGGCCTTAGTAAAGGATTATAACACCACTCGTAAGTTAGATTTTGAATCTGCATTTTCCGCTTACTTCTTAACAAAAATATCATCTTTGTATTCATTGTGGCGAAAAACTAAAAATAGTATAATGGAAAGAATAAAAGTTGAGCTAATTTGCAGGACTGCTTTTTTCAGAATGCTGCTTTTTTGATTTAGATTAGAATCGAAAAACAGCAGCCATTTCTGTGTAAAAAACGGCAAAGCATACGAAGATGTTTAAAAGCCTAGTTGGCCTACATATAAAGAGGTGGATTTGATGCAGCGAGTAACGAATTGTGTTTTAGTAAAAGATGATAAAATTTTGCTGCTGCAAAAGCCGCGCCGAAATTGGTGGGTGGCTCCAGGCGGAAAAATGGAACCAGGAGAAACCGTGAAGGATTCATGTGTCAGGGAATTTCGCGAGGAAACAGGAATTTACCTGAGAAATCCCCAAATCAAAGGGATTTTCACATTTGTCATCAAGGAAGATGATCAAGTCGTGTCCGAGTGGATGATGTTCACGTTCTACGCGACTGAGGCAGATGGAATCAATCTCGAGGAATCAGAGGAAGGCACGATTTCCTGGCATGAGCTTGACGACATCAAAGACCTGCCAATGGCAGCGGGAGATTATCACATTCTGGAATATATGGTCCATGGACAAGGAATTATCTATGGCACTTTCACTTATACACCGGATTTTGAGCTGATCAATTACAGGCTCGATCCAAATTGATAAATAACTTAAATTGCAGGGGGAAAGAGAAATGAGTACCGGTTCAAGCACTGATACCCAGCTCGTGATTATAACAGGTATGTCTGGCGCAGGTAAAACTGTCGCTATCCAGAGCTTCGAAGACCTTGGATTTTTCTGCGTCGACAACCTGCCGCCAACATTGCTGCCGAAATTCCTTGAGTTAATGAAGGAATCTGGCACGAAAATGAACAAAGTGGCACTCGTCATGGATTTGCGCGGTCGCGAATTTTTTGACTCACTATTCAAAGCGCTGGATGATCTAGCGGAAACTTCTTGGGTGACACCGCAGGTATTGTTCCTTGACGCAGATGATTCCACTCTTGTGCGCCGCTATAAAGAAACGAGGCGCTCACACCCGCTCGCTCCGTCAGGATTGCCGCTCGAAGGCATCCAGCTGGAACGAGAGCTTTTGGAAGAGCTGAAGGGCAGGGCGCAGCTTATTTATAAAACAACGGGCATGAAGCCTAAGGATCTACGTGAAAAAATCCTTGAGGAGTTCTCGGTGAACAAGAAGACGATTTTTACCGTCAATGTCATGTCCTTCGGTTTCAAGCATGGAATACCAATCGATGCCGATCTTGTTTTCGACGTCCGCTTTTTACCGAACCCGCATTATATCGAACATATGCGGCCGAAAACTGGTCTTGATGAAGACGTGTCGACATATGTTTTAAAATGGAACGAGACGAGCAAGTTCCTAGAAAAGGTGACGGATTTGCTCAGTTTCATGCTCCCGCATTATAAGCGGGAAGGAAAAGCTCAGCTCATCATCGCCATCGGCTGCACAGGCGGCCAGCATCGTTCCGTGGCATTGGCGGAACACATCGCCAAGTTTTTCGAAAAAGATTACCATACCCGTGTAACTCACCGTGATATCGAGAAAAGGCAGGGACATATAAAATGATGAATGATGGATTGCCAAGAATCGTCATCATCGGGGGTGGAACGGGCCTCCCAGTCCTGTTGCGGGGGTTGAAAAAGCACCCTGTCGACATCACTGCGATCGTCACTGTTGCTGATGACGGCGGCAGTTCCGGCCGGCTGAGGGAGGATATGCAAATTCCTCCGCCGGGTGATATCCGGAATGTCCTTGCTGCACTTTCAGATGTGGAGCCACTGATTGAAGAGATGTTCCAGCACCGGTTCAATACAGCCAATGAATTGTCCGGCCACTCGCTCGGCAATCTGATCCTTGCGGCGATGACGTCGATCACCGGCAATTTTGTCCACGCGATCCAGGAAATGAGCAAGGTCCTGAATGTGCGCGGGAAAGTGCTGCCGGCGGCAAACAGGAGCGTCATGCTGAATGCCGTGATGGAGGACGACAGTATTGTCAGAGGAGAATCCAAAATTCCATACTCAGGAAAAAGGATCAAAAGAGTCTTTTTGAATCCAGAAGGCGTGAAACCATTGCCTGAAACGCTCCAGGCGATCAGGGAAGCTGATTTGATTGTGATCGGGCCTGGCAGTTTATATACAAGCATCCTGCCTAATTTGCTTGTTAAGAGACTTGGCAAGGAAGTTTGCAAAGCGACGGCACGCAAGGTATATATCTGCAACCTGATGACCCAGGCAGGGGAAACACATGATTTTGCTGCCAGTGATCATATAAAAGCGATATATGACCATATGGATTGTGCTTTTATCGATACGATCCTTGTCAATAGTGAGACAATCCCGCCGGATGTTGAGCTCCGCTATAAGGAAGAGCTTGCCCAGCCTGTCCACTTTGACCTTGACCGGCTGATGTCTTTGGGAATTGAAGTCGTCCAGGATGAAATCGCTGAGCTCGATGGCAATGTCATCAGGCATGACACAAAAAAAGTCTCGGAAATTTTATATTCTATGATAATAGATGAAACCAAAAAGAGATATAACGCGTAAATATAGGATGCAAGCGTTTGTCTCTTCTTGAAAACGTGCTTTTAAGTGCATTAAGCGTTAAAAGCACTTCCGAAATAAAATAAAAAACGGCTGCTGCGCTTGCTGATTTACAAGAGTGACAGCGCTATATAAACAGGGGGGTGAGAAGGTGTCGTTCGCTTCGGAAACAAAAAAGGAACTCACGAACATTGACGTGAAGGGCTGCTGCGCTGACGCGGAACTGTCCGCTTTAATCCGGATGAATGGTTCCCTTTCCTTCTCAAATCGCAAACTCATCGTAGACATACAGACTGAAAATGCCGCGATTGCCAGGCGGATCTATACCTTAATCAAAAAGAGTTATCAGGTACAGGTGGAGCTGCTGGTGCGTAAAAAGATGCGGCTGAAAAAGAATAATGTTTATATTGTCCGCCTTAAGGAATCTGCCAGAGAAATTCTGGAGGATTTGAAGATTATTGGAGAAGGCTTTGAAATTATCCATGAAATTTCACCTGAACTGGTGAAGAAGAAATGTTGTAAGCGTTCTTATTTAAGAGGGGCCTTCCTTGCAGGAGGTTCTGTGAACAATCCTGAAACGTCTTCCTATCATTTGGAGATTGCCTCCATGTACCAGGAGCATAATGATTCATTATGTGAGCTGATGAATACATTCGGGCTCAACAGTAAAACGCTTGAGCGGAAAAAAGGCTTCATCACCTATTTGAAGGAAGCGGAAAAAATCACTGAGTTTTTGATCATTGTTGGTGCGTATAATGCGCTGCTGAGATTCGAGGATATCCGGATTGTCCGTGACATGAGGAACTCGGTTAACCGACTCGTGAATTGTGAAACAGCTAACTTGAATAAAACTATTGGCGCTGCACTTAGACAGGTAGAGAATATCCGCTTCATCAGGGATACGGTCGGCCTGCAAATTTTACCGGATAAACTGAGAGAAATCGCTCAGCTTCGTGTCGACTACCAGGATGTCACGCTTAAAGAGTTGGGCGAGATGGTAAGCGGCGGAACGATCAGCAAATCAGGAATCAATCACCGGCTGCGAAAGATCGATGAAATAGCAGATAAACTGCGTGCCGGACAAATTACAAATAAATAGAGGGTTAGAGGAGGAAAAGCAATGGTGGAAAAACAGGTCCAAGTAAAATTAAAAACTGGTCTACAAGCTCGACCTGCAGCATTATTCGTGCAGGAAGCAAACAGGTTCTCATCTGATATATTTCTCGAGAAGGATGGAAAAAAGGTGAACGCGAAAAGCATCATGGGATTAATGAGCCTTGCCGTAAGTGCTGGCGCATCTGTGAACCTGATCGCTGAAGGCCATGATGAAGAAGAAGCAGTGGAAAAGCTGGCTGAATACATCCAGAAAGAGAACTAATTCTTTTTAAAAAATATAGCCCAATAAAAAAACTCGCTCCTGTTAAAGAGCGAGTTTTTTGTTATGAAAAATTGCAGATAAGAAATGTCCAGCTTCAGCGCCTAGCCCCTCGAGTCGCTTCGGACCGCCCAACGAAGTCAAAGAACGACTTCATCGGTCGGCCCTCCAGCGCTTGTCGGGGCTGACCAAGGCGCTTGCGCTTTTCTTATTTATCTTTCTTTTCTTCAAGTACGTTACGAGTGATGATCTGGTCAACAAGACCATATTCCTTAGCGCGCTCAGCTGTCATGAAGTTGTCACGGTCAGTATCTTTCGCGATGACTTCAAGCGGCTGGCCAGTGCGCTCAGAAAGGATTGTATTCAACTTTTCACGAAGGAAAAGAATGCGCTTTGCAGCGATTTCGATTTCTGTCGCCTGTCCCTGAGCACCACCCAGTGGCTGGTGGATCATGACTTCTGCGTTCGGAAGGGCAAAACGCTTGCCTTTTGTACCAGCAGCGAGCAGGAATGCACCCATTGAAGCAGCCATACCGATACAGATTGTTTGCACATTAGGCTTGATGAACTGCATAGTATCGTAGATTGCCATGCCGGCAGTGATGCTGCCGCCCGGGCTATTGATGTAGATGGAGATGTCTTTTTCCGGATTTTCAGCTTCCAGGAAAAGCAACTGGGCTACGATAGAGTTGGCAACATTGTCATCGATTGCGCTTCCCAGCATAATGATGCGATCCTTTAAAAGGCGGGAATAAATGTCATATGCCCGTTCGCCCCGATTCGTTTGTTCAATAACTGTAGGAATCAAGTTCATGTTTGTTTTCCTCCTTTAACGTAAAGATCTTTTTGCTGCACTTTTTAAAAACAGTTGCTGCCTCAAAAAGGCATTTGCTTACTTCTAAAAAGGCAAATTGCAGGCTGGCATAAACTGGTTCGCTTGCCAGAACACCTATGTAGTTTTATGATACACGCATGGTCAATAAAGGTCAAACGAATCGCTTGATTAGCCTGCAGAAACTGTTCGACAATAATGTATATTCCAATTTACTGTACCGTATCCATCTTACCCAAGAATGTCTTTTTTAAACAAGAGCAACGCCTGACATTCCAAAAAATCCTCCTTGCAAAGCGAGTAAACTTACCCTATAATAGGTAAGCGTAACGCTAACTTGAAACATGCCCTCGTGGTGCAACGGATAGCACGTAAGATTCCGGTTCTTGAGATGTGGGTTCGATTCCTGCCGAGGGCGTCATAAAAATCCCGCTGAGCTAATAAAAGCTCAGCGGGATTTTTTTTGCAACAAAGATACGTGGATTTTCCTATTACTTTCAAATTGGTGTATACGGCTAGGTGCATTCACCTAAACAAGCATCCCCCTCCTTTCATAGAGTAATAGAGAGGTGCATATTCACCTCAAAAATTAATGAAAGGAAGATGTAAATGCCACATTTTAATTTATTGCAGCAATTTCCGGAAGGCTGCTTTGAGCCGGAAACCATCGATGGCTTCGTTGTGACATTAGTTGATGTTGAGCGGTTCGGGAGCGGCTATCGTTGGATTTACCGAATTGATAACATCGATGCTCCTAACGCATTGAGTGACTGGGTACTGGCAATCGAGGAGCCATGCCGCGATTTCATCGGTGATGCTTATATCACACCTACTTTCCCGAGCGACGAAGAGCCGCCAGAACTAGAACTGTATGCAGGTATTGAAAACCCGGGAACTGCTCCTGATCCGTGTCCAGAAGATTCACCCTGCAGTCCAGGAGAACAGGTTGTTGGATTTAAATTCGATGATTTAGGTACTGGAAACCAAGGTGAATTGGACCCTGGTGAATCCCAGCTATTTGCCTTCGTATTCAACCAGCCGCCGATTGCCATAGAAGCGTGTGCTGCGTTGAAGTTCGGTGATAACGAAGCTTGCGGGCTGATTTGCGTTCCTGACTGTATCGAGTGTCCAGATGCTTGCGAATGCGGAGAGGATACTTTTAACTGTCTTTTCGATTTTCCAGAAACTTGCTTTACCTTACCAGTTGATGTGACTGTTGATGATGTATTAAGCGGCTTCTGTATTGGAGAGGTAAGTGATGTGACGACGGAGGTTTGTCAAGGTGTGGCAGAAGTTTTTGTTTGCGACCAGACTTTGATTTGCTGTACCGATGTCCAAAGATATTCTCGCACGGCAACGTTCCAGGTACAATTGAACCTGCCTAAAGTAGGTGATTGTGGAGATCCGGTTTTTGAATGCTGCTTCCAGGAGGTTACAGTAACTCAGAATTGCTTTACATGTATTGGAGACCTGGCTCCTGAGTTCCCAGAGTTAACATGCGACAATGTCAGCATTGAAATCAATTCAATCACAGAAAATCCACAAACAGGAGATGTGACAGTTAATTACACTATTGTCCTGCCTGAATGTATAGAAGGAACGCCAACACCAGTAGTTCAGCAACCAACTACTCTGCGCAATACCCAATCCACAAACAAACCAGCTGTAAACAACTCTCTTAGACGCAGAAGATAACAATGATTTTTAGGAAGGCAGTGGAGGCATAAAGAAGACTCTAAATTTGCTGCCTAAAACCTCTTGTCCGATTGGGCGAGAGGTTTTTTTGTCGAAGGTAATGTGATACCAAATTCTTTCCATACACCAAAGCCTGTTTATCATGTAAAATGAGTGCAGGGGTGATTTGGATGGATTTGAAAGCTGGTTTATGGCAAAAGCAGACATTAAAATTGGCGATGACCCAGGAGCTGACTCAGGCAATTGCGCTCTTGCAATACTCAGCGCAGGAGCTTGCGGCATTTCTTGAAGCTAAATCAATGGAAAATCCCCTGTTGCAAGTAGACTTTAAAAACATTTCCCACTTTGATGCCAGTATGGACCGTACGCGAAAAACGAGAAAAAAGACATTTGAACGGGACCAGAAAAACTTGATTGAGCAGATTGGCGCTGGGGCGGGTGACACGCTCGAAGACTATCTACTTTCTCAATTAAACTTGTTAAAAGCGTTGCCTGAAGAAAAATTGATTTTACAAGTATTGATTGAAAACATAGATGAAAACGGTTACTTAACCCTCGAAAGAGAAAACCTTTTAAAAAGATTCGGTGTGGATGAAGAAGTTATTGATTCAGCTTTTTTTAAACTCCAATCGCTGGACCCTGCCGGAATCGGGGCATATGATCTCAAAGAATGCCTGCTGCTTCAATTGTCTAGGCAAAAGCGCACGCCTGAAAACGAACTGGCAACAACAATTATCCGTGACCATTTCATGCTTTTTGCCGAGAAAAAGTGGAAAGCACTGGCGAAGATGCTGAATATCGATGTCAAGGAAATCCAAAAAGTCCATGACGATATCCAGCAGCTAAATCCGAAACCCGGTGCAGCGTTCCAGAGAGAGAAGCCTGCCTACATCGTTCCTGATGTGGTCGTCAAACGTGAAGGCGATGAACTCTCGGTAAGTGTGTTCGATGTGTTGATTCCTAAGGTCTCTTTTAATGAAGGATATTTTCGGCAGCTCTCTGGACATAAGGATCCTGAAGTGAATAAATTCCTCCAGGAAAAGCAGGGGGACTACCAGTGGATCCAGCGCAGCCTTGAACAAAGGAAAGAAACGCTACTGAAAGTATCGATGAAAATCATCGAGAAACAGCAGGATTTCTTTTTGATCGGACCTGCGCATCTAAATCCGATGACGATGAGGGAAGTTGCCGATGAGCTTGAAATCCATGAATCGACGGTAAGCCGCACTGTCCGTGAAAAATATTTGCAGACACCAGCCGGCACCTATGAATTGAAATCATTTTTTACAAGTGCAGTCCAGACAACGGAGAACGACCAGGCTTCATCGCAAAAAGTAAAAGCAGCAATAGAGCATTATATAAAAGAAGAAGATAAAAAGAAGCCTATATCAGACCAGAAACTTGTGGAAATGCTAGAGGAACAAGAGGGGATGGTCCTATCACGCAGAACCGTCGCGAAGTACAGGGACCAGTTGGGCATTCCATCATCCTCGAAGCGGAAGAGATTCGATTAGAAAATGGAAATCATTTTCCGATTTGCGAATAAAATGTGTTTATTTGCGAATAAACCTTCTGGATTTGCGAACAATTTTATTTTTTTGCGAATAAAGTACCTTGATTGGGGATCAAAAGTCCTTTTTAGCAAATAAAGTACCAGAATTTGCGAATAACCACCAAAGTGGGGCGAAGGATACAAGTATAAGGAGATCAATATGAAAAAAATAGTCAAACTCTATTCCCGGCCGCGCTGCCATTTGTGCGAAACAGCACGTGAAATCCTGGAAGAACTCCAGCAAGATTGGAATTTTACAATAGAAGAGATCAATATCGACCTTGATGACGAGCTTGTCGAGAAGTATGGAATCATGATTCCGGTCATTGAATTGGACGGCGAAGAGCTACAATACGGGATAATTAACAAAAAGTTCATAAGTGAAGCGTTTTCACGAAAAAACCTTGAGTTTAGAAGTTGATTAAGGTTTTCACTCCTGTTAGAATGAAATCTGTAGCAGGGGTGATTTTTTTTACCGCGAGTGGGACATAATATGTCTTAGCGGGACATTTTAAGTCCAACGCTGGAAAAGGAGAATATCAACATGGACTTTTCGCTCATTGATATTCAAAAAAGAATATTGCCCGATTTATTGCAAGTTATGCAAAAACGTTACCTCATCCTCCAATACATAAATGTGATGCAGCCAGTTGGCAGGAGAAACCTTTCAGTAAGCCTGAATTTGACTGAACGGGTTTTGCGTTCTGAGGTAGAGTTTTTGAAGGAACAGAATCTGATCTCGATGTCTGGTCAGGGAATGACACTGACCAAAGAGGGAAAAGATATACTGGAAAGTCTTGATAGTGTAATGCGAGACATGATGGGTATAGACAGACTAGAGCGCCAGCTTCAGGAACGCATGGGGATCAGGAAAGTGATTGTTGTCCCAGGGGATAGCGACCAGTCGCCATGGGTGAAAAGTGAGCTTGGGCGCGCGACAGCACATAGTATGAAAAATCTTCTTCAAAGCAAAAATATAATTGCTGTGACCGGAGGTTCGACTATGGCGGCTGTGGCGGAAATGTTGACACCCGACTTCGGCGAGAAGGATTTGTTGTTCGTGCCGGCAAGGGGCGGAATTGGCGAGGACGTCAAGAATCAGGCAAACACGATTTGCGCGATCATGGCGGATAACACGAATTCACGCAACAGGGTCTTTTATGTTCCCGACCAGGTCAGCAGCGAAGTCTACAAAACCTTCATCAAAGAACCGCTGATTTACGAGGTGTGGAATTTAGTTAAATCAGCAAGCATGGTTTTACATGGTATTGGAGACGCTATTACAATGGCGGAACGTCGCAATACCAGCCCGGAGGATTTACATAAGATCCTCGATGGAAAAGCAGTTGGCGAGGCTTTCGGTTACTATTTCAACGAAGCCGGGGAAATCGTCCACAAAGTGCTGACGATTGGTCTCCAAATGGATGATCTCAAAAATGTAGGTGATGTCATTGCAGTTGCCGGCGGAGCGTCAAAGGCAAAGGCAATCAGAGCCTATATGAAGCAGGCACCTTCCTCAACGATCCTGATCACGGATGAAGGCGCCGCTAAAACATTGTTACAAGGGTAACACCTTAATATAAACAACACCTTTATAGGAATCAAAGGAGGAAATACACATGGCAGTAAAAGTTGGTATTAACGGATTTGGAAGAATTGGACGCGTTGTTTTCCGCGCGGCATTGAACAACCCTAACGTAGAAGTAGTAGCAGTTAACGATTTAACTGATGCAAACATGCTTGCTCACCTTTTAAAATATGACACTGTTCACGGTACTTTAAATAAAGAAATTACAGTTGACGGTGATTACCTTGTAGTTGACGGCCACAAAGTAAAAGTACTTGCTGAAAGAGATCCAGCTCAACTTGGCTGGGGCGACCTTGGCGTAGAAGTAGTTGTTGAATCAACTGGACGTTTCACAAAGCGTGCTGACGCTGCGAAACACCTTGAAGCAGGCGCTAAGAAAGTAATCATCTCTGCACCAGCATCTGACGAAGATATTACAATCGTTATGGGTGTTAACGATGACAAGTACGATGCAGCTAACCACCACGTAATCTCAAATGCATCTTGTACTACAAACTGCCTTGCTCCATTCGCGAAAGTATTGAACGACAACTTCGGAATCAAGCGCGGTATGATGACAACTGTTCACTCATACACAAATGACCAGCAAATTCTTGACCTTCCGCACAAAGATTACCGTCGTGCGCGTGCTGCTGCGGAAAACATCATTCCTACAACAACTGGTGCTGCAAAAGCAGTTTCTCTAGTATTGCCTGAGCTTAAAGGCAAATTGAACGGTGGAGCTATGCGTGTTCCAACTCCAAACGTTTCATTAGTTGACCTTGTTGCTGAGCTTGACAAAGACGTTACAGTTGAAGAAATCAACGCTGCATTCAAGAAAGCTTCTGAAGGCGAACTTAAAGGAATCCTTGGCTACAGCGAAGAGCCGCTTGTATCAAGCGACTACAATGGCAATGCATACTCTTCTACAATCGATGCACTTTCAACAATGGTTATGGAAGGCAGCATGGTAAAAGTAATCTCTTGGTATGACAACGAGTCTGGTTACTCTAACCGTGTAGTTGACCTTGTTGATTTCATCGCTAAAAAAGGTCTATAAGCTTAGATTGGATTACCAATCCAATATTGACTATAATGTAGTAGGATGAAAAGGGGAGCGGGGTAATTCCCTCTCCTCTTTTTCTGCTTAATCGCGCATTTGCGCTATTTTAAAGGAGGTCTCTAGCCTTGAACAAAAAGACAGTAAAAGATGTGGATGTAAAAGGAAAACGAGTTTTTTGCCGCGTTGATTTCAACGTGCCGATGAAGGATGGACAAGTAACGGATGAAACAAGAATCCGTGCAGCGCTGCCAACAATCCAGTACCTGGTTGATCAGGGCGCGAAAGTCCTTCTTGCAAGTCACCTTGGCCGTCCAAAAGGGCAGGCTGTTGAAGAATTGCGTTTGACTCCAGTAGCAAAGCGTTTGTCTGAACTGCTTGGCAAGGATGTTAAGAAAACAGATGAAGCATACGGTGAATCTGTAAAATCCGAAATCGACAGCATGAACGAGGGCGATGTCCTGCTTCTTGAGAATGTCCGTTTCTATCCAGGCGAAGAGAAAAATGATCCTGAGCTTGCAAAGGCATTTGCAGAGCTAGCAGATTTATATGTGAATGATGCGTTTGGAGCTGCTCACCGTGCGCACGCTTCAACTGAAGGCATCGCCAAGCATCTTCCAGCAGTATCAGGCTTTTTGATGGAAAAAGAACTTGATGTCCTTGGTAAAGCATTGTCAAATCCAGAGCGCCCGTTCACAGCAATAATTGGCGGCGCGAAGGTTAAAGATAAGATCGGCGTAATTGACAACCTATTGGAAAAAGTAGATAACCTGATCATTGGAGGCGGACTTGCTTATACATTCGTAAAAGCACAGGGCCACGAAATCGGAAAATCTCTTTTAGAAGAAGATAAAATAGAATTGGCTAAGAGCTTCATGGAAAAAGCAAAGGCGAAAGGTGTTAACTTCTACATGCCTGTAGACGCCATCGTAGCTGATGATTTTTCTGCTGATGCAAACTCAAAGGTCGTAGCGATTGAAGAAATCCCTGCAGACTGGGAAGCTCTTGATATCGGGCCTAAGACAGCTGAAACGTACCGCGATGTCATTCAAAAGTCTAAATTGGTCATCTGGAACGGACCAATGGGCGTTTTCGAAATCGATAAGTTCGCACAAGGAACAAAAGCTGTTGCACAAGCTTTAGCCGATGCTAATGATACATATTCGGTAATCGGCGGAGGCGACTCTGCAGCGGCTGTAGAAAAATTCGGCCTGGCTGAAAAAATGAGCCACATCTCCACAGGCGGCGGCGCTTCCCTTGAATTCATGGAAGGCAAGCAGCTCCCTGGAGTAGTAGCATTGAACGATAAGTAAGTTTTTGTATGAGAATTATCAAGGCGGTATTGACAGCAGTTTAAGGGTGCGGATCCTGACACCTGCTGTCTATGCCCGCTGTATTAAAGAATGGCTGTGTAAAAGCTTACTACATTGTTAACACCTGTTGATTGCAGTGGAAGGTGCGAAGACTCCTGCGGGATCAGCTGGACAGGTGAGACCCCGCAGACGCCAACGGCGGCGAGGAGGCTCACCTCCGGCCCCGCGGAAAGCGAAGCGCCTGGAACGGAAATCAACAGCCTAATTTAACACAGCCCAAAAGCCCACTATCCAGAGGGAACTTTTTTAATAAGCATTACAACGCTGTATGAAACAGCAATCTTGAAAGGAAGTGTCAGCATGCGAAAACCTATCATTGCAGGTAACTGGAAAATGCATAAAACGCTGCCTGAAGCAAAGGATTTTATCGAAAAAGTGAGCGGACTTGTTCCATCAAAGGACAAGGTTGAATCTGTTGTTTGTGCTCCTGCTTTATTCCTTGGACAGCTTGTCGAGCTAACACAGAATACAGACGTCGAAATCGGGGCGCAAAACATGCACTTCGAGGAAAGCGGTGCTTTTACAGGCGAAGTCAGCCCTAAAGCATTGCAGGACATCGGTGCAAAATATGTCATCATCGGTCACTCTGAACGCCGTGAAATGTTCAATGAAACAGATGACACAGTTAATAAAAAGACTTTGTCTGCATTCAAATACAATCTGACTCCGATCGTTTGCTGCGGTGAAACACTTGAGCAGCGTGAAAATGGAGAAACAAACGAGTTTGTTGGCGGCCAGATCAAAGCAGGTCTAAATGGCTTGACGGACGAGCAGGTTAAGCAAACTGTCATCGCTTATGAGCCAATCTGGGCGATTGGAACAGGTAAATCTTCAACAGCTGAAGATGCGAACGAAACTTGCGCGCACATCCGCAAGGTAATCGCAGAGCAATTTTCACCAGAAGTGGCTGAAGCAGTCCGCATCCAGTACGGCGGAAGCGTAAAGCCAGCTAACATCAAGGAATATATGTCACAGCCTGACATCGACGGCGCATTGGTCGGCGGAGCAAGCCTTGAGACCGATTCCTTCTTGCAGCTATTGGAGGCAGGTTCCAATGAGTAAACAGTCACCAACAGCTTTGATCATTCTGGACGGCTTTGCATTGCGCGGCGAACGGATGGGTAATGCCGTTGCCCAGGCGAACAAGCCGAACTTTGACCGTTACTGGAATCACTATCCGCACGCACAGTTAATTGCGAGCGGGGAAGCGGTCGGCCTTCCAGAAGGCCAAATGGGTAACTCCGAGGTTGGACACCTGAACATTGGTGCTGGCCGCATCGTTTACCAGAGCCTTACACGCGTGAATATTTCGATTCGTGAAGGCGAGTTTGAAAGAAATGAAACTTTCCTTGCAGCGATCAAGCATGCAAAGGAAAAGGGCACAGCCCTCCACTTGATGGGCTTGCTGTCTGACGGCGGCGTGCACAGCCATATTGAGCATATGTATGCTTTATTGAAGCTTGCAGCCAGCGAGGGTCTGGAAAAAGTGTATGTACATGGATTCCTTGACGGACGTGATGTTGGACCGCAAACTGCGCCAGGTTTTATTGAACAAACATTAGAAAAAATGAACGAAATCGGTGTCGGTGAATTTGCGACGATTTCTGGGCGATACTATTCTATGGACCGCGATAAGCGCTGGGAGCGTGTGGAGAAATCCTACCGTTCAATGGTGTATGGCGACGGACCTACGTATTCGAACCCTATGGAGTTAATCGAAGATAACTATAATAACGGAATCTTTGATGAATTCGTTGTCCCATCTGTGCTTGTACGCAAGGATGGTTCACCGGTTGCAACGGTCCAGAATGATGATGCTGTGATTTTCTACAACTTCCGTCCTGACCGTGCAATCCAGATTTCAAACACTTTTACAAATAAAGACTTTCGTTCTTTCGATCGAGGCGATGCTCATCCTGAAAACCTTCACTTCGTCTGCTTGACGCACTTCAGCGAGACAGTTGACGGTTATGTGGCGTTCGAGCCATCAAACCTTGATAACACGGTTGGTGAAGTGATTTCACAGGCTGGCATGACTCAGCTTCGCATTGCTGAAACGGAAAAATATCCGCACGTAACGTTCTTCATGAGCGGCGGCCGCGAACAGGAATTCCCTGGTGAAAAGCGTATTCTGATTAACTCGCCTAAGGTTGCAACATATGACCTGAAGCCTGAGATGAGCGCTTACGAAGTGACGGATGCATTGATCAAGGAAATCGAAGCAGATAACTTCGACGCGATTTTATTGAACTTTGCGAACCCTGACATGGTTGGGCACTCTGGAATGCTTGAGCCGACGATCCAGGCTATTGAAACAGTTGACGAATGCCTTGGCCGCATCGTTGACTTGATCGTTTCAAAAGGCGGTACTGCAATCATCACTGCTGACCACGGAAACGCTGATGAGGTCGTGACGCTTGAAGGAAATCCAATGACTGCCCACACGACAAATCCGGTGCCTGTCATTGTAACTAAAGAAGGTGTTGAGCTTCGTGAAGACGGAATCCTCGGCGACCTTGCTCCAACTATATTAGAATTAATAGGACTGGATAAGCCAGCTGAAATGACAGGAACATCATTAATTAAAAAATAAGGAGAGATTACTATGCCATTCATTACAGACGTATATGCACGTGAAGTATTAGATTCCCGCGGTAACCCAACAGTTGAGGTAGAAGTTTTCACAGAATCAGGCGCATTCGGACGCGCACTAGTTCCAAGTGGTGCTTCAACTGGTGAATACGAAGCAGTTGAACTTCGTGACGGCGACAAAGGCCGCTACCTTGGTAAAGGTGTTTTAAAAGCAGTTGATAACGTAAATGAAATCATCGCTCCTTTCTTGGTTGGCGAAGAGTTCAACGTTCTTGACCAGAACGGGATCGACCAGGCGCTAATCGAATTAGACGGAACGGAAAACAAAGGCAAGCTGGGCGCTAACGCAATTCTAGGCGTTTCTATGGCTGTTGCACACGCTGCTGCAGACTACCTTGACCTTCCTTTATACCAATATCTTGGCGGATTCAACTCCAAGCAGCTTCCAGTTCCAATGATGAACATCGTTAACGGTGGCGAGCACGCTGACAACAACGTAGACATCCAGGAATTCATGGTAATGCCTGTTGGTGCTGAAAACTTCCGTGAAGCACTTCGTATGGGTGCGGAAATCTTCCACAGCCTGAAGGCAGTTTTAAAAGAAAAAGGCTTGAACACAGCAGTAGGTGACGAAGGCGGTTTCGCTCCAAACCTAGGTTCAAACGAAGAAGCTCTTCAAACAATCGTAACGGCTATCGAAAAAGCTGGCTATAAGCCAGGCGAGCAAATCATGCTTGCTATGGATGCTGCATCTTCTGAGTTCTACAACAAAGAAGACGGCAAGTACCACCTTTCTGGTGAAGGCGTAGTTAAAACGTCTGCAGAAATGGTTGACTGGTACGAAGAAATGGCTTCTAAATACCCAATCATTTCAATCGAAGACGGTTTGGATGAAAACGACTGGGAAGGCCACAAGCTATTGACTGAGCGCCTTGGCGGCAAAGTTCAGCTTGTTGGTGATGACCTGTTCGTTACAAACACTAAGAAGCTTGCTCAAGGGATCGAGCAAGGCGTTGGCAACTCAATCCTGATCAAAGTTAACCAAATCGGTACTTTGACAGAAACTTTCGACGCAATCGAAATGGCGAAGCGCGCAGGCTACACAGCTGTTATCTCTCACCGCTCTGGTGAAACAGAAGATTCAACAATCGCTGACATCGCTGTTGCAACAAACGCTGGCCAGATCAAGACTGGTGCACCATCACGTACAGACCGTGTAGCGAAGTACAACCAGCTTCTTCGCATCGAAGACCAGCTTGGCGAAACAGCTCGCTTCAACGGAATCAAATCTTTCTACAACCTTAAGAAGTAAT
>NZ_JBIQOE010000161.1:0-8045 GCF_047739415.1 Mesobacillus sp.
TCATATTCTACTTTTTGAAGAGCACGATTAAAAGTGTTCAATTCACCTTGTATTCTCATTTAACCCTGACTCCTTTATTAATTTTTTTTCTAAAGCTAGCATCCCACGATGCAAGGTGGACTTAACCTTGCTTTCCGAACAATTCAATACTTCTGCTGTTTCAGTAATTGAAAAACCCTTTATTTTTCTAAGGATGATTACTTCTCGATGCGATTGTTTAAGTGCACTTAATGCTTCGTATAACTCCATAGAACTTTCTTTAAGCTGTACTACATTCTCAGGCAATAGTTTGGTATCAACTTGAGGTGGAAACAACTCTTTAAAAAAACGAATCGGCTTTTGTTTTCTTAAGTAATCTACCGTTGTGTTATGCGCGATCCTGAATAACCATGTCTTTTCACTAGAATTGCGATTGAAATTATGATAATACTTATATGCCTTAAAAAAAGTTTCCTGGGTTAAATCCTCAGCTTGCTGATAGTCTCTGGTGAGCATGAAAATAAACTTAAAGATTGTTTGATGATAGAGATCGTACCATTCATTTATATCTTCATCTCTGTAGTCAGCCATATAAATTCTCTCCCTGTAAATGAACTTAATACTTAGACGTGTGAGATTCAAAAAGGTTTTAGGAAATTTTGAATCTTTTTTTATATCGGATTAAATAGCTGAATATTTCTTATTGACTTCCTGGAAAATTCTGAATACAATACTGATTAATATCTTTAAAAAGCAATGAAGAGAAAAAGTAGAGTGCCACTGTTTTTTACAGAGAGCTTCGGCAGCTGAAAAGAAGCAAAAACAGACACTTGAAAAATGGTCTCTGAGCTCCGTACTGAACTTGCCTTTTGGCATAAGTAGGATACGGCGAGATTTGGCACTCGTTATCAATGTCACAGTATAAGAGCATGCATCACATGCTCCGTACTTGCTGAGGCAGATGGTGTGAACCATATGTGAAATAAGGTGGTAACACGTGGGATTCCAAACCTCGTCCTTAACTATTGCAGTTAAGGGCGGGGTTTTTTATTTTTTTCAAAAAGAGCCACGGATTCTAAGGAGGTCATTAAAAATGAGTATTTTCATCGGGGGAGCATGGGCATATGCTAATGGATCCTTGCATCTCGGACATATTTCCAGTCTGTTGCCGGGGGATATTTTAGCGAGATATTACCGTTTAAAAGGAGAAAAGGTTTTATATGTATCTGGCAGTGATTGCAATGGAACTCCAATTGCAATAAGAGCAAAGCAAGAAGGCGTGTCACCAAAAGAAATCGCAGACAGATACCACCACGAGTTCACAGATAGTTTTACGAAACTTGGTTTCTCTTATGATATTTATACAAGAACCGATACAGCACATCATCATACAGTCGTTCAAGAGATCTTTCTGATGCTGCTTGATAAAGGATTCATCTATAAAAAAGAAATTGAACAGACGTATTGTGAACAGGACCAGCAATTTTTGCCTGACCGGTATGTTGAAGGCATTTGTCCAAAGTGCGGGTCGAACGCTCGAGGGGATCAATGCGACCATTGCTCAAGCGTGCTGGAACCGCTGGATTTACTGGAGAGAAAGTGCAAAATATGCGGCAATCCGCCAACAACGAGAGCAACTCAGCATTTTTACTTTGCATTAAGCTCATTCCAAAACGAATTGGAGAAGTATACACAGAATGCCGAACAGAATCAGCTCTGGAGAGAGAACGCCATATCATTAACTAAGAGATACTTATTTGAAGGGCTGCAGGACCGGGCTGTTTCTAGAGATTTGCCTAATGGTGTATGTGTACCGGTAAAGGGTTTTGAAGACAAGAAGATTTATGTGTGGATCGAGGCGGTTTCGGGTTATTACACAGCAAGCAGGCTTTGGGCTGAAGAAACCGGTCAGGATGATGCAGAGTATTGGAATTCCGCCGTTAAGGCCTATTATGTCCACGGTAAAGATAATATCCCGTTCCATTCAATCATTTGGCCCGGGATTCTTCTGGGACTTGATATAGAAGCACTGCCAACCCACATCGTATCTAATGAATATCTCACATTGGAAAAGAAAAAATTGTCCACAAGCCGAAATTGGGCAGTCTGGATCCCTGATATCATAGAAAGGTACGACCCTGACTCAATCCGCTATTTCCTGACCATCAATGCACCGGAAAACCGGGATGCCGATTTTTCATGGAAGGAGTTCATTTATAGTCATAATAGTGAACTGCTTGGAGCTTATGGGAATTTTGTGAACAGAACATTGAAATTCATACAAAAGACATTTGGTGGCGTACTTCCTGAAAATGAGATTAACAAAGAAATAGTAGATAGAGTTAATCTTTTATACGAAGAAACAGGACAAAATATTGAAAGCACCAGCTTTAAAAAAGCACTGGAAAAAGTGTTTGAACTAGTGAGATACTCAAACAAATATTTCGATGAGCAACAACCATGGAAGCAGGTTCGTGAAGATACAGAAGCATGCAAACAGACTCTAGCAGACTGTGTATATATCATCGGAAATCTAGCCAATATCCTGTCGCCATTCCTGCCTTTTTCAAGCGAAAAGGTTAAAGGGATGCTGCAAATAACGAACCACACCTGGGAACCGTTATTAGTAAAGCCTCAAATATTAACTAAAGTAGAGCCATTATTTGAACGGATTGATCCGGATAGGATCGACCAAGAGCTGGAAGAGTTGAAAAGGTGTGAAAGAAGTTGATCGGTAATGTCCTGAATTAACATTATAGAATACTCAACGCTGGTTTTTGCGTATCTATGATTCGGGTAAATGCAGCGTAAAGGGGTGAAGCTTTTTATGCCATATGCCAAAATCGATGACTCTCTCTCACTTTACTATCATATAAAAGGTGACGGGCTGCCTGTTGTGTTCATTCATCCTTTTGTGATGGGGCACAATGTTTTTAAGTATCAGGAGGCACTATCCGATCGCTATAAGACGATCTTTTTCGACCTGGCAGGGCATGGCCGAAGTTCAAGGGGAAACAAGCCTGTAAGCATTGCGGGAATTGCAGAAGATTTGAAAGAGATGCTAGACGAACTAGGTATTGAAAAAGTAGTGCTCTGCGGCTATTCATATGGGGGATTGGTTGCCCAGGAGTTTGCATTGAAGTACCCTGAACGATCAGAAGCGTTAATCTTATCTGGCGGTTTTTCAAAAATTGATACTCTTATCCCAAAATTTATTATTAAGTTAGTGATGCTAATGGTCAAATTCGATCAAGTGTCTCTTGCTGCAAAATGGCAGGCAAAGTTTCATAAATATGATCCAAAAGATGAAAAAGAGATATTTGAATTAGCGTGTCGTTCAGATTCCCAACGTTCCTATGAGTATATCAAATCAGGCCTTCACTATGATTCCAGCAGCCAGCTTCATAAGCTGGATATGCCCATCCTACTTGTATACGGTTCTCTCGCAAAACCAATGCACCGTTACCGCATTCCTTTTCAAAAAAAAGCTCCCCAGACACAAGTGGTGTTTATAAAGAAAGGCACACATCAGCTGCCGACAAGGTCTTATCAGGATTTCAATGCGATTGTCGACACTTTTTTAAAACCGCTCAATGATAACAATAAGAAGGAAGCAGGACTGGGGTAGGTGGATATGAAGAAAATTTTTCTGTTGGTTGGGCCGACGCTTATGATTTTCATAGGGCTACAAGTGCTGGAGAGCGTTATCATAGCGTTTTTACTTTTCTATAGCTGGCTTCTGGCCGTCCCTTTGCTTGGCGCCGGAGTTCCCTGGGAAAGGTTCAAAACGACAAGCAAAGCTGTTATTTTGGGTATTGGGAGCGGGCTCCTCTTTTTCTTGTTCATTTTTGGAGGCTTAAACTGGCTGCATATTTATCTTTTAGATATCGATCAATTAAGGGTTTTGCTTTTGGAGTGGGGTTTTTCTGGACGCGGCGAGATTTGGCTCGTCCTGATCCTGCTGGTAGCTAATCCGCTTTTGGAAGAAGTCTATTGGAGAGGGTATATCTATGAGAAGCTGAAAATGGAAGGTAGAGCTGGGTATGCGATTTTGATGACCTCTGCTTTCTATACCCTGTACCATTTGCTTTCCGTGATTCCAATTTTCGAGGGTATATACGGTATGATAGCAGCTGTTCCAGTCTTTATTGCGGGCATGTTTTGGGGCTACATTAGAGAAAAAACTGGAACCATCACAGCAGCTATAATCGGACATGTATTGAGCGACATGGGCATCATTGGTGTTTATTGGTTTATCATCAGGTAATAAGAAAAGCGTAAGCGCATTGTTCAGCCCCGAAACGAACCCGAGCTGATCAAACTAACGCTTCGCAAGATACTCGAGGAAGCTCTTTCAAGGATGAAAACTGGCTAGACTCTGGAGCTGGACACTAACCTTAGTGAAGAAATATAAGACCGGGGCTAACCCGGTCTTATTCATTAACTCATCGCTTCAAACGTTTTGCAGTCTGTTTCCTTTTGGCTTTCTGCGGCTTCCCCTGAATGGCTGACTACATAAATTTTATCAGCACTGCATAAGTTGCCATGCTTCCAATAATGACAGTTGTTGACTTCGCACAATACATCTTTTGCCATTGCTGTACCACTCCTTTTTGGTTGATACAACCTTAGGATGCAACGAACTGGGGGTGACAATTCCAGCTAAAATTAGGTAGCTTCACGTTTGCTCTTTCGTCTTTTTCTGCCGCAAGTACCTTTTATCCTGCATGAACAGACTCCAAAAATAAATAAAGCCGGGAAAAAGGATTAAAAATCCGACAATGTATGTCGTGAAAACAGCCCGGAATGAGTTTGGGTCTGTAAAAGCGGATTGGATAGTTACTTCTGGATATACGATGTAAGGCAGATGAGCCTTCCCGTAAACATAGCTTGCTGCCAGGTATTGCAATGTGATCATGATGACTGCAAGCCTTGGAATTCCTCTGAGTGATTTATTATTTATCGACGGAATGATAAGTGCCAGACCCCCAATCAGAAAAAATATGACCGAAAGAATCAGAATGGAGAGGTCATCCATCATTTTATCGTAAATCCATGCTGCCTCCTCTCTTAATGTCAGCATGATTGCAAAAGCCATGATAAGCGAAATCGGCCCCATAATTAATGCATCACGCCTATATACATGATAAGCATGAAGTTCATCGGAGGCTTTGGAATAATCGGCAAGCAGCAGGGACGACAGGAATAGTGTACTGGCTACAGCAAAACCAATAAAAGAGTATACATTCAGGCTAGTAAACAGTCGGCCCAGATTCAGGTTCTGTGCTCCATCAGTAAAATACACAAAACCGCCATGTGTGATTGGCAGGACGCTGATCAGCAAGCCTGGAATCAGAATTCCGCTAATTCCAGAAATATAAGTGAGCACCTTCCGATAATCCTCAGCAATATTCGAAAAAACAAGGAAAGCGCTTCGCAGGGACAATAGCAGCAAAATCATACTGCCAGGAATCAGCAATACAGTTCCCAAGGTGTAAGCCGCTCTAGGGAACATGCTGTAAACAGCGACGACCAGCGCAACAATAAATGTATTCGTAACCTCCCATGTCGGCGACAGATAGCGGTTGGCAATATTCGTTGCTTTCGTTTTTGTTTTATTAATATAGACCATTGACCAGAACCCAGCTCCGAAATCCATCGTTGCCATAACAGCATAGATAAAAACGAATCCCCAGAGCACGGTTATGGCAGTTAGCGCGTCAGTCAAAACGGATCATCCTTTCACGTATTCGAACCATACAAAGGGATTTCTTTTTGCTGTGCCCTGTTTAAATCATCCAGAACCGTATTTCTCTTGAAGAAGTACCGAAGGACGATGATTTCCATGACACCCAGTAAAACGTAAACTCCGGCAAACAAGATAAACAAAATACCTAGGTTAGAGGCGGTTGTCGCAGCGTCTTCAGTTGATAGAACATGGTAGATCACCCAGGGCTGCCTGCCTGTGCAGGCAAAAACCCAGCCAAATTCAATTCCGAGCATTGCAAGTGGCCCTGTGGCTACAAAAAGCCACATTAGAAATTTGGGAAATTTGTCTTTTTTAAAGATTTTGTTCCACACAAAGGCAATCATGGAAAGTGTTATCAACAGCATCCCCACACCGACCATTGCATTAAATAGTGTATGAATAAACAGTGGAGGCCAATGCTCCTCGGGAAAATCGTTCAGTCCTTTTACTTCGGTATCAAACGAATTGCCCGCAAGAAAGCTTAATGCCCATGGAATCTCAATCCCCCATTTGACTGATTCCGATTCCCTGTCGGTGAAGCCGCCAATAGCGAGTGGCGCATATTTCTGTGTCTCAAAAAGCCCTTCAGCACCTGCCAGTTTTTCAGGCTGGTATTCATGAAGGTATTGAGCGGCAGAATGGCCATTCACTGCCGTCAGGATGGAGAAGATTCCGCCGATGATCAAACTGGCCATGAGGGCCTTTTGATGGAATCTGTATACTTTTGAGCCAAAATCACTTCTTAACATCTTATAGGCAGCCACAGTGGCGATAATAAAGGCGCCTGTCATGTAGGCAGTAACAACGACATGTCCGGCTGTTACCGCAAAACTTGGGTTAAAGAAGGCTGCCCAGGGATCAATGTCGACCAACTCACCGTTTTCAACGCGGAAACCTCTTGGTGTACCCTGGAATGCATGGACATTCGTAATCAGTACTGCCGAAGCAAGAGCGCCGAGAGCCACAAGGGTTAGGCTTGCAATCCTCATCCAAGGTGAGATCCTGTCAGCTGCGTAAACATAGATAGACATGAATAAAGCCTCGATAAAAAAAGCATAAATCTCTATTTGGAATGGAAGCGCCATTACTCTGCCGACGACCTCCATAAATCCTGGCCATAGGAGGGAGAGCTGAACTCCTGCTATCGTACCAGTAGGAATGCCGACACCTAGTGTTACTGCAAATGCTTTTGTCCATCTTTTGGCCATGACGGCGTAATCGATGTCATTTGTTTTCTGGTAGAGAAGTTCTGCCGCCAGAATCATCAAAGGCAGTCCTACCCCAATTGTTGCATTGATAATATGGAAACCCATTGTCGTTCCAAACAGTGAACGGGCAATTAAAATATCATCCATCATTTAACTTCCTTTCCGTAATATGACTTTCAATATTGTTTTCATTTTTATAGATAATATGTGCTGTTTTTTTAGGACAATAAAAAAGCCTCCCTAGGTATGGGAGGCAAATACATTATTCATTTAACGCTTTTCCAAGTGTGGTGATATTTTTTTCCATTAACGTGAAATAGGTTTCGTTATTTTTAAGGTCTTCGTCGGTCAATACAGAAAGATTGTGGAGTGTCAGCGATTTTGCGCCGATTTCATCCTGGATCATTTTTGCCAGCTTGGAATTAAAGTTTTGTTCGTTCAATACATATTTGATCTTTTCTTCTTTCGCATGTGAAATCAAATTTTGAAGCTCCTTTTGAGACGGCTCGTTTGTAGTTGATTGGCCAGAAATGCTGATTTGCTGGATTCCGTAACGCTCCTCCCAATAACTAAAGGCAGAGTGTGATACAAGGATTTCCTTGCGCTTAGCTGAGCCGATAACCTCAGAAAACTCCTTATCAAGGTCCTTAAATTGCGCAGTGAGCTTGGTATAATTTTGTTCGAAAGTATCTTTATGCTCAGGCATTTGTTCTGCTAACTGTTCTTTGATTGCAAGAGCTAGATCGTTTGCGTAAATCGGATCAAGCCAAACGTGCGGGTCAAAATCTCCGTGACCATGCTCATCCTCATCTGCATGTCCTTCTTCATCATGACCTTCTTCAGCTGAGCCATCGCTGTGTGCTTCGTCTTGGTGTTCGCCATTCTCATCGAAATGCAAAGATTCACCAACCGGTACCATTTTTACATCTTCGTTCTTAAGTGTCTTATTCGCTTTATCAACGAAACCTTCAAGCCCCAGGCCGATATAGAAAAATAAGTCTGCGTCTGCCAGTGCCATCATATCTTTTTGGGAGGGCTCGAATGTATGCTCATCTGCTCCCGGTGGGTAGATGGTTTCAACATTTACATACTCACCGCCAATTTGCTGA
>NZ_JBIQOE010000162.1:0-6819 GCF_047739415.1 Mesobacillus sp.
ATGGTCTATAAAGACGACAAAATCAAGCACCCCGGCCTAGGAAAAGTTTCACTAGGAATGCTCACCTCAAGGGATTACAGTCTAACTGATGTTTACCATTCCTTTTACAGCGGGTTCAAACTGATCTACACAGATGAATTCATTCGAAATATACCAAAGATCAATGTACAAAAAGATATCCCATCTCTTGATGTTCCAGTCACCTTCATTCACGGCAGGAAGGATGTCCATGTTCATGCGCAATTTGCAGAAGAATATCTTAGCACCTTGAAAACAACACATGAGAAAAATTTTATATGGATGGAGAAATCGGCGCATCTCTTTCATCCGGATGATACTGCATTGATCGAACAGCACCTTATCAATGAAATGAGCCATAGTAAAGCAGAGGTTATCAATCTATGAAAACCATTTATAAAAGCCTGGAAGGAAAAGAGCGGATTCTTAACCAATATGAAGAGTATCTTACCCATTTTTATTCACAGATTCGCAGGGATTACATACAGACGAGATTTGGCAGCACTCATGTCCTGGTCATGGGGAAGGAAGGGGGGAAGCCTTTATTTATATTCCAGGGTGGCAATTGCATCAATCCTGTCACTCTATCCTGGTTCAAAGGCTTGCTGGAGGAATATAAGGTCTATGCGCCTGACACCATCGGACACCCTGGATACAGTGACGAAACAAGAATCTCCGCTTCAGATGGAAGTTTTGCAGAGTGGGTTCAGGATTTGATGGACTATTATAGTATTGAAAAATGCGCATTCATCGGCCCCTCATACGGTGGAGGCATCATCCTCAGGATTGCCGCATTTATGCCAGAAAGGATTCATTGCGCTGTCCTTGTCGCTCCTGCTGGAATCAGCCTTGGCTCAAAGATCAAAATGATCAAAGAAATCCTTGTCCCGATGATTTTTTACAAAATAAACGGATCAGCTAAAAGCCTGCGCAAAATCGCCGATGTGATGTCCTCCAACAGCATGAAGCTGCTGGATGAAAGCATTATCGGCAATATTTTCAAGTACACAACCCTTGAACAGGAAATGCCAAAACTGACGACCGCGGAGGAACTGAGAGAATATAACGTCCCGACCCTTGTCATTACGGGAACAGAGGATGTATTTTTCCCAGGAAACAAAATTTCCCAAAAAGCGGAAGGACTTTTAGGTGACCGACTAGAATTGAAACAGTATCAAATGGGACACTTTCCGTCCACCGCACATCTTGAAAAAATCGACACAGATATTAAGGGATTTTTGAAAAAACATTATTAGGAGGCAAGGAATGCACTCAAATCCAGTTCAAAAAGTCGGCCAGATTGGAATACCAGTAAAAAATATTGAAAGGGCCACTGCCTTTTATCAAGAAAAATTAGGTCTGCCGTTATTGTTCAATACGGATACAATGGCGTTTTTCGACTGCGAAGGCGTCCGTCTTCTGTTGACCCTTCCGGAAAACGAGCAATTTGCCCATCCTAGTTCAGTCATCTATTTACAGGTTGGAGATATCAAGGCAAAGTATGAAGAACTTCTATCAAATGGCGTGTCATTCATTGGCGAGCCGCATGTTGTCGCTAAAATTGGCGATAGTGAAACATGGATGGTGTTTTTTAAGGATACAGAGGATAACACTCATGCATTCATGAGCGAGGTCGTTGCATAAATTGAGATAGGGGGAGGCGACTAACCTCCATTTATCCCTCTCACACCACCGTACGTACGGTTCCGTATACGGCGGTTCCAGTTATGTCAAACACTGTTTGTCATATCTTGCAGAAATACTTTTCAACCCTAGGGAGGATTGGGCTTTTAGATATTCTCCAGTAAGCCTTCCTCGTATTTCCCCATTCGTAAGCTTTTCCATCTGGCACGCCCAGTTCAATGAGTTTCTTAACTTTTGTCCGAGGGAGCTTCCATTCCTTCCATCGAATCATTCTTAACCTTCGGTTTAGCCATCCTTCGAGTTTTACAAATACTGAACGTGTATCTGCTAAGTGGTAATAATTAATCCATCCAACTAGATAATCGTTAAGCTTATGGATTCTATCTTCCATGGCAATGGACTTACGTCTGCTTGTAAGACTTCTTACTTTATCTTTGAATCGTTTAATCGATTGGGGAGAAATTCTCACCTTCGGTTTTAGGTTAAATGTAAAACTAAACCCAAGAAATTTTCTTTTCCACGGGCGGTCTACGGCACTTTTATCCCTATTTACCTTAAGCTTAAGTTTCTCTTCGATAAAATAAGTCATTGCCTTCATAACCCTTTCACCAGCTCTTTTGGATTTCACATAGATATTGCAATCATCAGCGTAGCGAACAAAACGATGCCCCCTACGTTCCAATTCTTTATCCAGTTCATCCAAAACAATATTCGAAAGGAGAGGGCTTAGCGGGCCGCCTTGCGGTGTCCCTTCATGATTCGGACTGATAAGTCCGCCTTCCATAAATCCGGAGGTTAAGAATCGTCTAATAAGTTTGAGGAGAGGTTTATCGCTGATCCTCTCCGCTAATTTGCTCATCAGTCTGTCGTGGTTGACCTTGTCAAAGAACTTTTCAAGGTCGATATCCACTACCCACCGGTAACCCTCTTCTATATAACTTTGGGCTAGTTTCACCGCTTGGTGAGCCCGCCTTCTTGGGCGGAATCCAAAGCTATAGTCAGAGAATCCTGGGTCGTACATTTTGGTTAGCACTTGGGTAATTGCCTGTTGAATGAACCGGTCTGTCACGGTCGGGATTCCTAGTTTCCTCTTCCCCTTGCCATCTGGTTTCGGGATTTCGACTCGACGGACTGGAGAAGGGGTATAGGTTCCCTCGGTCAGGGATTTGCGGAGCTCATTCCAATTTAGCATGATGTGTCCGCGAAGATCCGTAACAGGCATTTCGTCCACTCCATGCTTCCCCCTATTCTTTTCTACTCTCTTCATTGCATCAAGTAGGTTTTCCCGTGACAAAATACGGTTCATTAACATTGATATAACCTCCACCGTAAATAAGAGTTCTGTTTGTGTTCCTTCCAATCTCCACCCTATCTATCGTCCCCCATGGGTTCACCGCTTCTTACGATGGATAGGTACATTGTTTTCTGTTTCATTGAGAGGAAAGATACGCCTAGTTCCTACTTTCCATAACCGGTTCAGCCCTTCCTTATCCTCTTAAGCGAATAAGTACTATGGCTTCTGCTGACGCCTGTCGTTCAACCTATCCTCACGGATAGGCTTACCGCATGAGTACGGCGTATCGACAGGTTCTCCCCGGGTAAGGGTACAGACTTTCCTTCCATGTCTCCGCCTCATTTACTCTGTGACACCTTCGGCAGTATGGGCTTTGTCTTGCATTGCAGACTCATCCAATGTCACCTAGCCTTATATGAGATTCGTGTTCCTCGGAGCGGAAGTTTGCCGCCGACTTCCTTCAGATATGAAGGTCACCCCGCATATCCTTGTCTTAAGCTACGGCTACTACTGCCTTCGCCGTTCGGGACTTTCACCCTAGAGCCTGCACCCATGCCGGGCACACAACAGAAAGGATACTGCCGATGACGCAGTATCCTTTTTATTGGATTGCTTTCAATTCATTCTTTTTCAGGAATAACTCAATTTGATGCGCAGCCATCATCCCCGCTGTACTGTTCAAATGCATCCCGTCAGTCAGCAGCAAATATCCATTCCGGGCAGAAATCCGATCAAGGCTGTATCCGTACACAAAATGTTCGATGATTGCTTTTTCATAAAGCTTCGTTCCGGTCTTCAGCGAACGTCCCCTCGTATGTCCTTTTCCCTTTAGATAGGCCTTTAATTTTTCGTTAAAAGGAAGATAAGAAACATTGGTCATTTCCGCCGTTTTTTTGATAACCTCGTTGTACTGGTCAATTTCTTTATTTGCTTTCGAAAATAAGTTCTCACCAACGACCGGTAGTGATAATAACCCGATTTTCGCAGATGTTTCTGCTTTCAGCCTTGAGACGATTAACGCAAGATTCTTTTCATACACCAATAATGACGGTTTTTCCAATTGCTGTGCCAGCTTGACGTTCATCTTTGCAAGGTCTGGGGCTATTTTAGCTGCGGCATCATTCAATCCGACTAGAATTACGATGAATTCAGGCTGGCATGCAATCACACCGTCCAAACGCTGCAGAACATCATAAGCAGTACTTCCATTCACTCCGGCATTGATGAATTGATAATCCTTGCAGTTTTTCCTCCTGGCTGCGTCATCGACAAAATTGTAGCTGATATTGCCGTGAACCGCATCACCGCCAATTACAGCCACAAGCTTCTTGCCTTCCTGGCGAAGCCCATATTCCAGAAAAGCCTTCGGATTATTGTGAGGCAGCTGATTAATCCGGCTTTTCCGCTGATAATACAACGATAAACTGACAGCAGCAATCAATAATAGGACTAAAATCCCACCATAAATAAGATCCATATATAACCCCTCTCTTTATGATTTTTAAGATAATTATTAACTAAAAATTCTGAATATATATTATAAAATTATTCGACAAACTGCGTAAAATTCCCTGCCAAACAGATCTTTACCTAAACAAAAAATATATCTTCTGACGATAATTCCATTATAGCCTTTTATGTTATGCAACAGACAAAATAAATGGTACAAAAATTTCCACAAATCAAAAAATTACTTTGCAACTAGATTTGTATTTAGGATAAAATTATGTGGTAGAGTTTGGGAAAGGGGAATTTCTGCCTATGCTGAAAGCTAGGTTATATGATTTCACATTATTTTTTACTGCTGTTGCCGTAGCTTTTGGATTAGGTGCCTTTACTATAGATAAAAATATTTTTTTAATAGCACTATTTATCTATTGGTTATTTTCAACCCTTTATAACCACTTAAGAATCACAGCGAAAAATGGAACACTTAAATTTGATTATGGTATTAGCTATAGTCTATCGTTCGGGATTTTTGCAGGTCCTTTAGGCTTATTAATTTTTGAAACTATATTTCGTTTTACCGTTTATTTTTCCAGAAAAAGCTCTAAAACTGCCGATGAAGATGAATTCTGGGATACATTTTACAATATAGGCGCACATGTGTTAATTTACTCGATTGGATATTTTCTATTTCAGCTAGGGTACCCGTTAATTGAGTCAATTCCATTTGGATTCTGGATCTTAATGTGCATCCTTGCTATGACAACTACGTTGATTTCCTATACATTCCTATCAACTGCCTTTTATATTTTAGGAGAAATCAAAAACCTACAGGAGGCAATCAAGTTTTATAAAGAAAGCAATAACTGGCTGGATCTTGGGAAAACAGCCTTCACGAATGGCTTGCTACTGCTTTTGCTGGAAGAACAGCAATGGGAAATGGTCGTTGGATTATTCATTCTGAACTATCTTGTCAGCCGTTCCTTCCAATCAAAATCGCAAAGCATCCAGAATAAAATCGAGCGGGACAAGTTCGAGCAAATGGCCTATACGGACTTCCTGACCGGGATACCGAACCGCGCATACATGGATAAAAAAATGTTTGAGTTAAACCATGCTGGTGAAAAAGTCGGAATCGTTGTAGCGGACATCGATAAATTCAAGCTTATAAATGATTCCTACAATCATGCTGTAGGAGACCGTGTAATCCAGCATTTTGCCCATACACTTAAAAGCTACTTGTCTGAAGACGATTATGTTTTCCGGAGCGGTGGGGAAGAATTCACTTTGATCCTCAGGAATAAATCCTTCAGCCAGAGTATCGATCTCGTGGAACAGATTCGCCATGGGGTTGAGAAGAGTTCAGTGGAGGTTGATTATCAATCCGAGAAGCATGCTGTTTCAATCACCTCTTCATTTGGATTGTATTATTTTAAAGTCAACCAGTATACTTCGATGGAAAAAGGTTATATCTTTGCTGACCAGCTCTTGCTGCAATCGAAGGACCTTGGCAAAAATAAAGTTACCTTTAAGGACGAGCTTTCCCGCCAGACAGGATGATAATGAAAAAAGACAGAGAAGCGATTCTCTGTCTTTTTTCTGTGCACTAGCAGCTTTGGGTTATGCTATTTTGACAGAGTTTCTGCTTTGCGAGGCAAACCTGTCACAAAAACAGGATTTTCTTGACAGCTTTTCTGTTTTGGACCGCAAACCTGTCACAATATCGAGGTTTTCTTGACAGCTTTTCTACTTTGAACCTCAAACCTGTCATAATAACGGGATTTTCTTGACAGCTTCTCCGCTTTGAACCCCAAACCTGTCACAATAACGAGGTTTTCTTGACAGCTTTTCTGCCTTGAACCCCAAACCCGTCACAATAACGAGGTTTTCTTGACAGCTTTTCTGCCTTGAACCCCAACCCTGTCACAATAACGGGGTTTTCTTGACAGCTTTTCTGCCTTGAACCCCAAACCTGTCACAATATCGAGGTTTTCTTGACAGCTTTTCTGCTTTGAACCTCAAACCTGTCATAATAACGGGATTTTCTTGACAGCTTCTCTTCTTTGAACCTCAAACCTGTCATAATAACGGGATTTTCTTGACAGCTTTTCTGCTTTGAAGCTCAAACCTGTCACAATAACGGGATTTTCTTGACAGCTTTTCTGCCTTGAAACCCAAACCTGTCACAATAACGAGCTTTTCTTGACAGCCTTTCTGCTTTGAACCTCAAACCTGTCTAAATCCATCCGCTAGGTTCATTCTTCAAACTTAATATGCTTTAAAAATGCATAAATAAATCCGCTGATGCTGCTTCGTTTAGTAACCATTTGATTGGGACCTGTTCTGCGGGATGGATGAAATCGAAACGATCGTTTACATCTAGATCAACGACATAGAGCTGGGCTCCCATTTCTACG
>NZ_JBIQOE010000163.1:0-10697 GCF_047739415.1 Mesobacillus sp.
AGAAAAAAATTTATCAACCATTGTCTAAAAAATTTCACAATTCATAATTCCGATATTCGTTACTAATATAGACATTCTCTTTTATTAGGTCTTGAAAATTGAATTTTCAAGACTTTTTGTTTGTTTTTTAGCCATTTCGCCCTCCAAAATTGAATTTTCGCGATTGGTGCACTCTCTTGTTTCACAGTATGTTTTAGCTACCCGGGAATAAAACGGAACGCGCGCGATCTCGAAAGGATTGCAAAGTGGAAAACTTTGAACAGTTATCCAGACAGTATGAGCCAATGATCCACAAGATTATCAGCTCTCTCAATATTTATAAAAACAAGGAAGACTACTTCCATACAGGGCTTGTAGGGCTTTGGGAGGCGGCTGAAGCCTTTGATCCAGATAAGGGTGATTTCACCAATTATGCTTATTCGTATATAAAGGGACAAATTCTGAATGAGATGAATCGGAATAATCGGCTTGAAGAACGGAGTGTCTATCCGAAAGAAGAATATTGGGAAGGTGTTGAAGAACCCAATGTCCATCATCCACTTGAACTTGAATTTCTGATGAGCTACTGTGAGGACCTCACAGAAAAAGAAACAAGGTGGGTCATCTACACTTGCGTTGATTTCCTGTCCGTCAGAGAAATAGCTCAAAAGGAAAATGTCTCAGTTTCAGCAGTCAAACAATGGAGGGCCAGCGCTAAAAAGAAGCTTAAGGAGCAATTGATCGAGGTTTTAGATTAAGAGGCTTTTCGTGGGCAGTGTCATCCAGCCAAAAAAAGCCTGAAACCGGGTATTCAAATCTTGGTTTCAGGCTTTTTATATTTGCAATATCCAATTCATCACTTTCACTCTATAAAGCATCCTTCCAGTTTTCTGATGTCAATTCCATGAATCTTCCTTTATCCTTGTTTTCCAATGCCAAGTCAATTTCTTCTGCTCGTCTTTTTTCCAGGAATTCATTCTGGACCTTATGGATAATCTTGTTTGCTCCATCTGTATACCTTGTTTTTTTACGAGTTAAAATCAGTTCCGTATTGTCGGGATCATGCATGGTGTCCATGAACATATTCACGTCTACATTTTGTTTATAAAAATTAGAGTTCTTATCGTTTTTCATGATTATCCCTGCCTTTTTTGGGTTATGTTTGTTAGTTACTATTTACCCAATTCTGCAGAAAAATAACTTGTCAAACAGATTATCTATCAATCCGAGAATCAAAAATGGAAAATGAATAGCTTCATTAAAAAAGAGCAACCAATAAAGGCTACTCTCCATTCAACATGATTTTCTCCCATTCAAACAACTCTCCAGGATCTGTTTTCCGTTCTGGTGCGTATTCATCGTGGCCAATGATATGCGTCCTATCTCTTTTAACCTGTTTGTTCCTCGCCAAAATATCATCTATGAGAAGATTAAGAGCTTTATATTGTGCTTCTGTATAGCCGATATGTTCCTGGGGTATCTGTTTGTAGTTCTCTGTAGACATCATTTGCTGCATTTCGGATTCGGTGCCGATGGCCATTAGCTCAATGCCAATAGAGTATTTATTCAACTGATCACTATACTCCATGTATGTTGGAAGTTCCCCTTTCCCTGCATGACGAGCAGCGCGGCTTTCCGGGAGCAGGAAGTATATTTCACCTTCCCGATCAATCATATAATGCGGGGAAACATCATAATCGATGAAAATCTTTCTGATGTCTTCATATATATATGGATTCTCAGGATTAGTCGCGGCATTACTTATGAAATGCAATACGATGTGGGTAGGAATATTGCTCCGTGGCACAAAATTCATGTTTGGAATAAAGTCTTTGGTAACAGGTATCTTTATTTCAGTATCAGCCACTATTGTCTTTCTAACCTCTGCACTGGCCACAGCTTCCTCTTGAACCTTGCCCGAGCATCCACTCAAAATCAGTGACAATAAAATCCCTAACGAAACTAGTTTTCTTCTCGTTTTCATCCTGTTCCCCCAACAATCTATCTATATCTCAGAATAATTCGCTAAATTATACGAAAAACCCTTTGTGGTATTATATTATTTTCTCTTGAAAGTCCCCAATCGGTAATTAAGTTATACCATTCAAATAATCCTAAATTTTACTACTCATCGATAATCTTTACTATCTTTCTCAATGTGTTTTATTATGGACTTTTGATATTATTACTCAAATCACCAAGTTATAACTAGGTCTTTTGTACTGATTTAATGAATTTTCAATTTATTCACTTTATAATATAATAAATTTGATAAAATTAAGTTGTTTGACTATGGTAACTAGTTTAATAGCAATATCACTTTTGATTACTAGGAGGAAAATGTTAATGAACTACCGTAACAAGTTCTACCGCAAACTTTTTTCAGTAGCTGCTTCTGCTGTCCTTTTGACATCCATTGCTGTTCCTGCAGCATCGGCACACATGAAGGAAAAAAAGCCTGACAAGCCTTACGAGTTAACACTCATGCATACAAATGATACGCATTCGCATTTAGACTCTGTAGCAAAACGTATTACAGCCATTAAGCAGGTGCGTGAGGAAAACGCTAACACTTTGTTACTAGATGCCGGAGATGTTTTCTCTGGAACACTATATTTTAACGAGTTTCTAGGACTGGCAGATTTGGAGTTCATGAATCTTGCAGGCTATGATGCCATGGCATTCGGAAATCACGAATTTGATAAAGGAACCGCCACTCTAGCAGACTTTGTAAAAGGAGCGGAATTCCCATTTGTCAGTGCGAACGTCAATTTTAAAAATGACAAAAATATTAAAAAGTATGCCAAAAATAAAATTTCTACTAATCCTAAAGATGGTGGGATTTACAAAGGCATAGTTAAAGAAATCAATGGAGAGAAAGTGGGAATCTTCGGTCTCACAACAGCAGAAACTGTAGACATCTCCAGCCCTGGAGAAAATGTTGAGTTCACTGATTACATCAATGAGGCAAAGGCGGCAGTTGAAGCATTCGAAAAGCAAGGCATCAATAAAATTATTGCCCTGACCCACATCGGTTTGAATGATGGAGGCGGGGATAATGACCTGATGCTGGCTGAGGAAGTAGAAGGAATTGATGTGATCGTCGGCGGACACACTCATGTCAAGTTAACTGAACCAGTTTTTGTAGAGGCTGGCAAAGAACCAACAGTCATCGTTCAGGCAAATGAGTACGGAGAATTCCTCGGTACACTGGACGTTAAATTCAACAAAAACGGTAGAGTAATCGAATATGCAGGTCAATTGTTAGATATGGATGATTACCAGGAGGACCCTGAGGCTGCACAAATCTTGAATAAAAAGTATAAACCAGCAGTTGAGGCAATGAAAAATACAATCATCGGGAATGCAGCTGTAAACCTGAACGGTGAAAGAGCATATGTACGTACAGGTGAAACAAACTTAGGTAACTTGATTACTGACGGCATGCTGGCAAAAGCAAAAACTATCAACCCTAATACTGTTATCGCATTACAGAACGGCGGCGGAATTCGCGAATCGATTGATACTGGAGATATTACTTTAGCTGAAGTCATGACAGTCATGCCTTTTGGAAACTCATTGGCCATCATGCAGCTGACTGGCACTGAAATCAAAGAAGCTTTGGAGCACAGCGTGAAAGATGTCCCTACTGCATCGGGAGCATTCCTTCACGTAGCAGGAATGAAATTCACCTACGACAGCTCTCTTCCAGCCGGGCAGCGTGTACAGTCAATTGAAGTTAAAGAAAATGGAGGCTATGTCAACTTAGCCCCTGACAAGACATATGCAGTTGCTACAAACATTTTCACCGCTAAAGGCGGAGATGGATACGATGTTTTCGCAAAAGCTTACAGTGAAGGACGTGTAAGTGAACCAGGTTATATGGACTGGGAGGTCTTCACTGAATATGTGAGTCAACAAGAAAATCAGACTGTAAGCCCTGTTGTTGAAGGGCGTATTATTAATCAAGCAACTAATTAAGAAAGCATTGCCCAGCAACAGAATCGTTTGTTGCTGGGCTTTTTAATGATTTTTCCCTCTTAAAATACTATTCTGCTAATCTTTTAATCATCTTGCTTGTCTCTCCAGAATTGCCGCTTCCAGTAATTGCACTCCCAATAATCGCGATATCTATTCCTTTGAGTGTTCCAATGGTCTTCACCGAAATGCCGCCTGCGATGGCGACCTCTATATTTTCAAGTCCCGCCACTAATCCATAAAGTGATGAATCTGCCAATGCACCTTCATGCTGCATGTCCTTTCCTACATGAAGACAAAATAGGTCGACTCCCAGTTCATATAGATCTTCGACTCGTTCCCTAGTTTGAACACCAAGTAAATCTACTATTATCCTTTTTTCAAACTGCTGAGCTGTCTCTAGTGTTTCTGATATTGTCTTGTCATGTGAAAAAGCCATCACCGTGATAATATCCGCTCCCGCTTCAAAAGCCTGCTTTGCCTCGTGCCGCCCCGCGTCACATGTTTTCATATCGGCTACTATCGTTTTTTGCTGATAAGCTTCGCTAATTTCACGAACAATTTCCATTCCATATTCTTTGATAACACCTGTGCCTATTTCAATCCAATCAATATGGTCTGCTGTCTCTTCCAATATCAAAAAGCATTGTTCCCTTGTTAATCGGTCTAGTGCAAGCTGAATTTTCATAGCTGCCTCCTAAAATAGCAAACATCCACTGGAATAAGTCCCGTGGATGTCTCTGCATAATTAAACTCCTGAATAAGCCATGAATCCCCCATCTACTGGCACGGTAACTCCAGTCACAAAGCCGGAGTACTCTTCATCTGTCAGCCACAGTAGTGCGCCTAACAGATCCTTTGGCTGCCCGAAGCGCTTCATTGGCGTATGAGTGATGATTTTCTTTGAACGGTCTGTATGCGTTCCGTCTTCGTTCAGCAACAGGTTGCGGTTTTGCGATGTCAGGAAGAACCCTGGCGCAATCGCATTGACACGCATGCCGGTTTCAGCGAAATGGACAGCCATCCACATCGTGAAGTTGTTGATCGCCGATTTGGCAGCACTGTATGCCGGAACCTTCGTCATTGGTGAGTAGGCGCTCATAGATGAAACATTGATGATGACAGGAGCGTCCTGTTTGAGCAGCTCCTTGCCAAACACCTGGCACGTTAAAAAGGTTCCGATAAAGTTCGTGTCAAACACTTTGGAGAATCCGGAAGCATCCATATCGAAGAAGGATTTCTCAGTTGAGTCCTCTTCATATGTTTCCACTGCTGTAATCGCGTCAGGATGATTTCCGCCTGCTCCATTGATTAAGATGTCTACACGTCCAAATGCCTCGACAACCGTAGCTTTTGCACCTTCAAGTGAATGCTGGTCCAGCACATCAGCAGCAACAGCGATTGCTGACCCGCCAGCTCCGTTGATTTCAGCTGCGATTGCTTCTCCTTTTTCCACCGTACGGTTCAGGATTGCGACATTCACGCCATGCCTTGACAGCTCACGTGCCATTTCGGAGCAAAGCACACCGCTTCCTCCCGTAATGACGGCTGTTTTACCCTTTAAATTTTGATGGATCGGAAACATCGTATCCCTCCTATTTTGAAGCCTGGTATGCATCCCACAACCCATGAAGATACATGATGCCAAGCGCTCTGTCGTATAAGCCGTATCCAGGCCTGCATACCTCTCCCCAAAGGTGTCTGCCATGGTCCGGACGGACATATCCTTCATACTGGATATCAGATAACTCTTTTACAACGCCTTTGATATTGATTGAACCATCTGTTGTTAAATGCGATGTTTCGATAAAATCGCCATTTTCAAAGATTTTCACATTGCGGATGTGCGCAAAAGGTGACTTATGCGCAAACTCTGCAGCAAGTGCTACCATATCATTTTTAGGGCTTGCTCCGAGCGATCCTGTACAGAAGGTAATTCCATTGGATGGAGAATCAGAGATTGATAGAAGCTTCTCCAGACTCTTTCTGCCTGTCATGATGCGTGGCAGCCCGAAAATCGTCCATGGTGGATCATCCGGATGGATAGCCATTTTGATACCAGCCTCTTCTGCAACCGGCAAAACTTCATTTAGGAAATAGCCTAGGTTCTCCCATAGGTCTTCCTCTGACACACTTTCATATGCCGCAAATAATTCCTTGATTCGCGCCATTTTTTCAGGTTCCCAGCCAGGCAGCGTTAAATCCGAAGCAGAAGCGACTGTGTCGATCAATTCCTGCGGATCCTGGTTTTCCACTTTAGCTTTTTCGAAAAATAAAGCAGTTGACCCATCAGGAAGTTCCTTATACATTTCGGTACGCGTCCAGTCGAAGATCGGCATGAAATTGTAGCAAATGACCTTGACGCCAACTTCCCCCAGGTTCCTGATTGTTTGCTTGTAATTCTCAATGTATCGGTCACGGTCTTCATTTCCAAGTTTAATTGCTTCATGGATATTGACACTTTCAACTACGTCACCATGAAATCCAAATGATTGAATATAGTCCATTTCCGCCTTGACTTCTTCTTTTTCCCACACTTCACCGACAGGCTTCTGGTGCAGTGCCCATACGATGCCTTTTACGCCAGGAATTTGTTTTACATGGTCGAGGGTGACAGTATCATTATCCCGACCATACCAGCGAAACGTCATATTCATGATGCATTACCTCCTGTTACTGCTTCGGTGTACTTACGGCAGAGCTCTGTTACGCCTTCTTTTCCAGCAGAACGGTACGCCTTGTTAAGGTCACTGCCGATTCCGGCCGCGACTGCGCCAGCACCTAGCCAATCGTTGACATTATCGAGATTGACACCGCCTGTCGGCATAACGCGCACCTGTGGCAGGGGACCATTGACCGCACCAATGAACGATGGGTCAAAACGGTTTGCCGGGAACAGCTTAACGATGTCAGAGCCGCTTTCAATCGCCGTAACGATTTCGGTTATCGTCATGCATCCTGGCAAATAAGCGACAGAATAGCGGTTGCATAAGACAGCGATTTCTTTGTTAAAATTCGGGCTGACCACGAATTTCGCCCCGCTTAAAATGGCATGACGCGCTGTTTCTGGGTCCAGGACTGTTCCTGCTCCTAAAATTGCATCCGATCCTGAAAGTGCCTCGAATACTTTGGCAACATCCGGTGTTGTATACGTTAATTCAATAGCCCGGAAGCCGCCTTCGATGGCAGCTTCCGAAATTTGAATGGCCTCTTCTGTTGTTCCGCCGCGGACAACAGCGACGACCTTGGAATCAGACAATTGCTCTAGTGTTTCTATTTTTAAGTTCATCAAATCTCCCCTAATCAAAAACAATAACTGCTTTCCGTACTTCACCCGGATTCTTTTCCACGAATGTAAAAGCTTCCTTTACCTGCTCAAGCGGGAACTGGTGAGTGATAAAACCGTTCCCTTTTAATTTACTTTCATTAAGTAATGAGACAACTTTGCCAAACTGGTTCGTCTGCAGACGAGAGCCGACAATCGTCACTTCCTTTTTTGTGATCGGCAGCTGAGGTATCTGGGATGGGCGCTCATCAAAACCGAGCACAACAACTGTTCCTGCTGGAGAAACGACATTGACTCCCAATTCAAAAGTCATAGGCAGGCAGACAGCATCGATCACCACATTCGGTCCTTCTCCAACTGTAAGCTCCATTACCCTCTCTTCTACAGAAACTTCACGGGCATTAATGACTTCATCCGCTCCATTTTCCTTCGCGAATGCCAATCTCTCTTCTTCCAGATCCGTCATGATGACTTTTGCACCTTGCAGCTTTGCCATTTTTAAAATACAGATTCCAATCGGGCCCGAGCCCTGGATCAATACTGTATCTCCTTCTTCAACCCCGCCGCGCCAAACGGCCTGGGCACCAATCGTGAATGGCTCGGCTAAAACCGCTTCATTCCAATCAAGGAATGGATCGACTACATGAAGCTGCTTTTCAGGCAGTACGAACGATTCGCGCATACCGCCATCTTCGTGGACACCAAAAACGGACAAGGACTTACACACATTCGGCCGGCCTTTGCGGCAGGCGTAGCACTCGCCGCAATAGCGGATTGGTTCGACAACCACATGGTCTCCCGGCTTTACATTTTTAACAGCTGAGCCAACTTCAACCACTTCCCCCGCAACTTCATGGCCAGGGATTCGCGGATAAGTCGCGAGAGGGTTCGTGCCATGGTAGATATGCATATCGGATCCGCAAATACCAACGCGCTTTACTTTTACAAGAACATCTTCCGGATTCTTAATAGCGGGCTGTTCTAAATCTTGAATTACGAGTTCCATTGCTTCAGGAATTTGTACTGCCTTCATGTTAAAACCACCTATTCAAATAGACTTGGTAAATAAAGTGATACCTGTGGTACAAATGCTACCAGCATCAATACAACAAGGCTTACTCCAATGAAAGGTACAAGCTCTCGTGCTGCTCTTCCGATCGGCACCTTTCCGATCTGGGAGGCCACGAACAGACACACACCAACTGGCGGTGTAACCAGACCTATTACCAGGTTAAGAACCATCATGACACCGAATTGAACTGGATCCATTCCAACCTGTGCTGCGACCGGCATCAATACAGGGAACAAAATAACAAGTGCAGCAATCGTTTCCATGAACGTACCAACGAACAACAACAGAAGGTTAATCAACAAGATTACAACAATAGGATTTTCAGAGATTCCTAAAATAACATCTGCTACCATTTGAGGGATCTGCTCACTGACCATAATCCACCCAAACAGGTTCGCAAATCCTACCAGCAGCATAATGGAAGCTGTTGTTGTCATGGAAGATAACATAATGCCAGGAATCTTTTTAAGCGGCAATTCTTTATAAACGAAAATCCCGATAACAAGCGCATATAGTACAGCGATAACTGATGCTTCTGTAGGCGTGAAGTAACCGCCCAGAATTCCCCACAAAATAATGATTGTCATGAACAATGCCCAGAAGGAACCCATGAAGCTTTCTAAAATTACTTTTAATGATTTCCTTTCGCCTTTTGGGTAATTCCGCTTAACAGAAATGATATAAGTAGGGATCATCAATCCGATTCCAAGCATCACCCCTGGTAGAGCACCTGCTAAAAATAGGTCACCAATAGAAACGGAAGCTAATGTACCAACGATGATCATTGGCAGGGAAGGCGGAATGATCGGTCCAACTGTCGATGAAGATGCAGTGACTGCCGCGGAAAACCCCGCTCCATAGCCTTCCTTTTTCATCGCAGGAATCAGGATGGCACCAATACTTGCTGTATCTGCAAGTGCAGTTCCAGAGATTCCCGCAAAACCCATAGAAGATCCAACATTCGCCAATCCCAATCCGCCACGGATATGTCCGAAGAGGTTATTCGCGAACTTGATAATCCGGTCAGTGATCCCGCCGGCGTTCATCAGGTTGCCAGCAAGGATAAAACCTGGAATACAAAGCAACACAAAGGAATTCAATCCCGCAAACATTTTTTGAGGAATGATGGTAAGAGGAATATCGGCAATAATCAAATAGACCAAGGAAGACAAACCGAGGCTAAAAGCAACCGGCACGCCTAAAAATATAAGTAAAATGAATGAAATGAACAAAATGGCCGCCATTACATCTCGCCTCCATCAATATCCGACTTAAAGTCTTCTTGGTTACGAATCAACTTAACAATTTTTACAATAGAATAAAACGCTAAAAGCAATGACATAATCAAGATAGCTACATGAATTACAGACATTTTGAATGGCATCGTCGCTGAGGTTTGTGTGCCCACCAGGGTGAAGTCATAGCCAGTCTGGATCATCACGGCAAATAGCACCATTAATACCAAGTAAATACCGATTTCGTAAAAACGCCTGAAATTATGTGACATTTTCGCTAGTATCATATCGACATTGATATATTCTCCGCGGATCAATGCCAGCGGAGCGCCGAAGCAAATGGCATAAATAAATAAGTATCGTGTCAGCTCCTCCGTCCAGATTGCATTATATGGAAGGTAACGGGACATGATCTGAATCGTCACGACTATAATGACTCCAGCAAAGCTGACAACAGTTAAGATAGACAACAGCATATCCAGCCATTTACGAATTTTCATAGTTTCATTCCTTTCTTAAAGGAAAGGCACAGCCTGCCATGGCGGCCGGACAGTGCCTTAATCAGGATTACTTAGTTTCAAGAATCTTTTCGTATAGTTCGAACTGTTCTGGCTTCAAGTTTTCTTTGATTGCAGGTATCATCGCTTCACGGAATGCATCTTGATCAACATCGACAAACTTCATGCCCTCAGCTTTAAGATCATCTTCAATTTGCGTGATTTCTTTGTCATAAAGCTCTTCACCATAAGCCTGAGCTTCAGCAGCTGCCTCTTTTACAGCTTTCTTTTGCTCGTCATTTAACGCATCAAATTGCTTGTTGCCGACAAGGATATAGATCCATGAGTATACGTGCTCAGTGCGGTTCACATAGTCTTGAACTTCATAGAAAGCAGCACTCTTAATCAAATCAACCGGGTTTTCCTGACCATCGATTACGCCTTGCTGAAGACCAGTAAACACTTCGTTAAAGTCCATTACTTGTGGCTTAGCACCAGCAGCTTCCCATACCTTCAGGAACAATGGTACGTTCGGTACACGCATGCCGAAACCTTTCAGATCTTCTGGAGAAGTGATTTCTTTGTTAGATGTCAGGTTACGCGGTGCGCGAGTGTGATAGTACAAAGGTGTCAAACCAGCTTTTTCAGTG
>NZ_JBIQOE010000164.1:0-7294 GCF_047739415.1 Mesobacillus sp.
TTATTGATAATAATCAAGTACGTCCTGTTCAAATTCCGAAATCGTCTTCCCCGTAATTTGTTCCAAGGCTGTATAAAATCCTACAGTATCGTTAGTCTTTTCGATCAATTCCACCACAACTTCCTTTCCATACACCTGTATCAAGTAGTTTACTGTAAAATAACTTTGCATATAGGGATTAGCATGTTCAATCTGGCGAGCTTCGTGAAATTCATTGTCCCAGCTGATGCTTTCAAGTGGCAGGGTTTCGTATGGATTTGATTCATAAGGAACCTCAGTTCCATCATTGCCCACATATTCTGCTATCCCTTCAATAAACCATGATGGAAAAGTGTCTCCAAATGTTTCAGCTTCCTCAATTTTTTTGAAAGTAGCATAATGTGTGTATTCGTGCAAAATTTTCCTTTGAAAAAAGAACAGCGGCGTTTCAAGCTCCTGTAGTATACTTTCTACATCATCAGGATTGACGTTGACACCCATCACTTTTTCAAAGTTAGAATAATATCCACCGGCACTATCAATATTTGAAAGCTGCTCAAGATTTTCCCTGCTCATAAAGATAAAATCGATCGGTTTTTTACTATAGCGACCAAGAATCTCGGCTGATTTATCCTCGGCCCATTTCAGTGTCTCAATTGTCAATGGAATTAACTTTTCATTCTCTTCCTGATAGTAAATTGATATATTCTCATACACATGATTCATACTTTCAGCTTTAAGTTTTACCTCTAACTCACTATCATAATTTAGAGTGAAGACAGATTTTGCTGTCGTAAAAAAGGTTACATTCTCACCGGTCCGTGCATGCAGTTCTTTTTGGAACGCTTTGAGGACTCCAAATATACTGACTAAAAATATAATCAGTATGATGAAGAAAATCGTCACCCATAACCTTATGTTCGGTCTACTCATCTCTTCCTCGTTTCGCCAGCTCCTCAAGCAAAGAAATCATTTTTTCGTTTTGTTCAATCATTTCCTCATTTTGCTTCCTGAGCTTTGTAAAATCAAACATGAATACCAATAAAACAATCGTTATAATGATTAACACTTCGTTGCCCCTTCCCCCATCAGCCATCTTATGGCCTCATTCAAATCACTTGCCATGAAATCCGGTTGAATTTCTCCCCATCTTCCAAAATACTGTTTGTTTATGTATCTATCATAAGCATCCTGGCCGCTGCCCGTTTTGACCAAAATCTTCAAGCAGCCCGCTTCATCAGCAGCCAGTATGTCCGTCCATCTATCTCCGATCACTACACAACGATTTAAGTCCAGCTCGTTATCAACTGCAGCTCTTTTCAGCATTCCAGGAGCAGGCTTCCTGCATGTGCAGCTTTCCTCGTGGCGATGAGGACAAAGGTATACCTTATCAAAACCAAAAGACTTTAACTCATTCTCAAACTGGTCAACTGTGGCTTCTCCGTTCGCAATCCCTGGCTGGTTCGTAAACGAATAGATTAAAACATTGTTTTCTTTTAATAGTTTGATTGATTCCTGGACACCGGGGAATAACTCAAAATCCCCAGGATAAATTACTTTGTCACTTCCCCCAAGAGTCCCATCCCGGTCAATAAAAACAGCCTGGATATTAAACACGATACCTACCCCTCCGAACTCAATTTTCTGACAGCAATCCCCTTAAAACTTTAACCCTTCAATAACGCAAGCCCTGTGTTCCTGGCTGAGATCGTGAGCTTTTTTATAAAGCGGATTATTCTTTCCTTCCTTCAAATCTCCGATAAACTTAATCTCTACTTTCCCTTTGTAATGATTCCACACTTGATTCAATTCATTTATGTACTGCTTTACGGGTCCTTGGTAAGCTTTCAAATCAATAGAGAAACTTGATGTCCAGGCTTTCTGATCTGTTATAATAATTGCTTTCTTGAATTTTTTCTTTTTCATCAGCTTCAATGCATCGAGGATTGCTAGCAACTCACATACAATCGGTTTAGTGGTTTTAATATTTCTCACTGTTGAATAACCAGCCGCTGTTTCTCCGTTCCTGACGATGACAACACCAGTTCCTGCAGTGGCATTGTTAAAATTATAGGAGCCATCGACAATTAAGAACGGTATATCAGCAGGGGCTTTTTCGACCAATGGCATAAGCATGTTTTTCAATACCGGCTTAACGACTTGATCTCCTTTACGATAAAAGTCGAGGATATCCTGAACATGGTAAAAATCCTTTTCTCCTACATGCTGAAACGGAAGTCCATTTTTCTTTAAGTTTATAAATTGATCCTTTGTAATTCTTAGGATTGAGAGAATAATATCTTCAGTGACATACTCTTTCAGCGAGCGCCCTTTGTTGTCACGAAATTCCCTTTCCAAACGCTCCTGTGAAGGTTTGTATGACTTCAGCCATTCTTTCACTTCCCCTTCCAGGAATCTGTATTCATTCGCAATCAGATAATGAGGCATTCCGTCATTCAAATATACTGTCAGTTGGGTTTTAGTTAATTTGACGTTCTTGATCAATTCTCCCCTTAAAAGTAATTTTACTGGGGACTGTTTTGATGTAATTGTTGTCATCTGGCACCTGCATTCTTTTTGAAAATTCTACTATTTCCATCATACCATTCTCTAAAATACATTTATATCCAAAATTTCCACTTCCAACTTAGAAAACGACAAAAAAATCCCCTCACCAAATGGCAAGGGGACTTGATTTATCCGTATTTTTTTTACTAACCGTTATGCAATTCATTATGAAGCTTCTTGAACTGCATATACATAGCGACTCGCCATGGAACAATCATTCCAAAAGCAAGGATCCAGAACATTCCGCTCAACTCACCGAAATCAATTGTGCTGCTTAGCACCAGTTTTGCGATTACACGTACGATCAACAGTCCGATTAAAATGAAGACGAAAGCCTTGGATCTTTTGAGAAAGATTTCCCGTCCTCTGACTTCGAATTTCGAGGTCTTGATGAGCAGGATTGAGAATAGTATCCCTACTGAAAGTGCCTCTATAATCTGTAAAAAATGAACCCGGAACACCGGGAAGATGAACATGAGCGCACCCGTGCTCATGAAGATTGGCGGTAAAATAATTTTCTTGGCAGATGCTGGTCTTTTGGCAGCCTTCATCCTCATGATTGTCACAAAGATGGCCATGCCAATTGCTCCAACTGTTGACGCCAGAACATAATTCATTCTATATTTCATCCCTTATTTATAGTATCCACATTATTATAATGAAAATAAGCCATTTAAGATAGACTTAAATGGCTGTTTTTTATCTTAAGACTCTTGATACGGAATCGACTACCTGTGAATCATCGAATGGCTTTACAATGAAATCCTTTGCTCCCGCCTCGATCGCATCCACCACCATCTTCTGCTGGCCCATCGCTGAGCACATGATGATTTTTGCATCTTTGAAATCCTTTTTGATTTCTTTTACGGCGTCCAGTCCGCTCATTTCCGGCATTGTTATATCCATTGTCACAAGATCGGGTTTCAGCTCGCGATATAGCTCGACTGCTTCACGTCCATTTTCAGCTTCCCCCACTATTTCGTGGTTTGCTTTCTTCAGAATATTGGTTAAGGTGATTCTCATAAATTTTGCGTCGTCAACTATCAAAATTCTGGCCATCGCTGTATCCTCCCCGACAATCACAACAAATATATTAATCTGTTTAATTTCCTCTTAATTACTATATAACTATATTTAACCAATATTTTCAATGTAAAGACACCGACAAATTTCTCACTTAAAAAATCCCCAGTGAATATACTCTCATATTGATCCTTCTGATTTCAAACTTCAATGTACTTGTTAAAATCCTGTAAAATCTCCAAAAAACATTGATAGAATCGAAATCAGCTTCGTCATCCAGTCGAAGAACAACATAATTCCTACTACTATCATGATATAGCCGCCGATTTTTACAATTTTCACATTGTGTTTGCGGATCCACTGCATTTTTCCAATGAAGAATGAAAGAATGAAGAACGGAATCGCAAAACCCAGAGTATACGCGATCATATAAAGCATTCCTGACCCAGGGTTTGAGCTTGCAAGCAGGATGACCGAAGCCAGGATAGGACCAGTACACGGGGTCCAACCGGCCGCAAAAGCCATACCAATCAGCGAGGACCCAAAATAACCTGATGGGCGGTTCTTGAATTCTATTTTTCTGTCTTTCATTAAGAACTCAGGCTTAAAGAAACCAATGACCATCAACCCAAAGGCAACAATAAAGATTGCACCCAGCTGACGGATCAGGTCCTGATATTGAATGAAGAATTGGCCTACGAAAGATGTCCCGAAGCCGATCGCAATGAAAATCACCGAAAAGCCCAGCAAGAAAAACAGTGTATGCAGCAGACTGCGCCTTTGCAGCATCGCATTTTCGCTCTTCAGCTCTCCTACAGACATACCAGTAATATAAGATAAGAATGCCGGATAAAGCGGCAAGCAGCATGGAGAAATAAAGCTAAGGAATCCAGCTCCCATAGCAATGATAATATTTATATCTGTCATAATTCCATCCCCTGTCCATATTCGTTAGTCCCATTCTAACAAAACCATTTACTATTATTATAGTTTAACTGTGAACAATTTATTAATTTCTATAAAAAAGGTGTTTACCTGTTTAAAAACTGGGTAATAAACTACGGTGTATATTTTTTACAGGAAAATATTTTACAAATGTTTCTTTTGAAATTTGGCAGTATATGCTATATACTAATATAGCACTTGTAATAATTTCTATATTTATAACGATTTTACATAAACTTGTTTAACATACTGCTGAGAGATAAAACAAGAAAGGATTTTCACATTGTCTAAAGAGCAACTGATCACCCTCATTGAAAAGAAACGCGAAGAGCTGATTCAAATCGCATCGAAGAACGGCCTCAATTCTACAATCGCCATTCATTACAGCCAGGAACTTGATGAACTGTTAAATGAATATAATCGCGTATACATTAAAAAGATAGCAGCCCATTAAAAACAGCTAAACGCCATAAGCGTTATAGCTGTTTTATTTTTGTCTATTTAAGCAGTTCCTTGCCTATTCATTATATTGGATGACACCTTCGTGCAATATGCTTCTTATTAGATGGCTTGGTTTTCCTACACTGTATAGCTGCAAATAATGCATCGCCCTCGTGCACACAGTATTCAATACATGGAATGCCGAATAACTATATACAATAAAGAAGCAGTAGTTATCGTTTTCATCGATAATCTACTGCTCTTTTATTTTTGAAGAAGCGTTATTCCTTCAGCTTTACATCGCAATTTATAAAAAAAACTGGACCATTTCTTTTTCGCAAAGCATGGATTCTTTTATTTTTGCTAAAGTTCTTTTCCCTACCCGTCTATCAATCAATGCAAATATTTTTATCAGCATGTTATTGGATTTCAAAGATTCTTCAATAGACTGCTGGAAGTATTCCTCTACAGCATCAAAGAAGTCATACTGTGCAAAAACTCCCTCGTTCAGAATCCATTCGTGTGCTTCATTCCAAATAGTTCGATTTTGGCTCCAATCGGTATAAGGGATTTGTTTTTCTCTTTTAATTTCATATTCCCTTCGGTTTAAAGCAATCTCAGAGGTAAACGTACACATATTAAGGACTTCCTTTTTATCTACAGTAATCCAGGCTCTCCCCAATTGATCATGAGCCCTTCTGTAATTGGTTACTGTAAACTGTACTCTATCTTTTAAAGTTTCACATCTAAAGCTGTCTAACTTCTTCTTTACTTTGCTCCATTGTTGATTTCGCAAGAATAAATCACAACTCCTGATTTTTGTGATATGCATATATTCATATCCAACTAACCCGCTATTTTTTCACAATAAGTAAGGGATCTGCTACAGCTATTCCCTGTTCTAAAAATGATTTGCTTTAAAACAAAAACTAAAACTTTTTCATTACTTTTCCGATTATTTTTCCAGCATTCTTTCCAGCTTTCTTTGTTACTTGCTTTTTCACTTGTTTTTTAATTTCCTTCTTTATCATGCTCTTTAATCCCATCTTTTTCCCTCTTCCCCAAATATAATTACTTTATTGGATAATAGTACGATTCTTTAGGCAAAAAAGTTTCATTTCTGCCTTGATAAGAATAAATAATAACCGTTGTGATCTAATCTGCCCGTCAGGATAGTATTTACATAATCCCATTTTAAACAAAATAAAGGCGATTACTTTGTAGCAATCGCCCTTTTACATAACATAATTACCTATCCAACAACATCTTCCAATCGTTCTACTGAACCATTCTGCAGAAGATACATCTTATGATAAAGCCCCTGTTGGGCGAGCAGTTCCTGATGTGTTCCGCGTTCAACTATTTCTCCATGATGAAGGACGATGATCTGGTCTGCATCCTGGATGGTCGACAGCCTGTGGGCAATGGCAATCGTCGTCCTGCCTTTGCGCATTTTGGCGAGTGCGGTCTGGATGGCCTCTTCGGTTTCCGTATCGATATTTGCAGTCGCTTCATCGAGAACAAGGATTTTCGGATTAGCCGCAATCGTTCTCGCAAAAGCGATCAATTGCATCTGTCCGCTCGAAAAAGTCGAGCCTCGCTCCGTCACTTTTTGTGCGTATCCATCCTCCAGTTTTTCAATGAAAGAATCTGCCTGGACAAATTCTGCCGCCCTTTTTATATCCTCTTCAGTCAAAACGCTATTGTGGAGCCTGATATTATCCCCGATTGTTCCGTAGAACAAAAACGGATCCTGAAGAACAAGCCCCATTTTATCGCGCAGCTCTTTGACCGGATAAGTTTTTATCGAATGGTTATCAATCAATATCTCACCGCGCTCAAACTCGTAAAAGCGCATCAACAGGTTGATGATTGAGCTTTTCCCGCTTCCGGTGTGGCCTACAAATGCAAGAGTTTCCCCAGGATTCACAGTGAAACTGATATTTTTCAAGACATCCCTTTTGCCATCATATGAAAAACTGACATCCTTGAATTCAATTTTGCCTTCATTGATTTTGCCTGCTTCCGTCCCAGTCTGGCCCGGAGCAAGCTCAGCTTCATCAAGCAGTTTGAAAACACGTGATGCAGCGACAATCGCCTGCTGGTACATGGAAAGTCGCATCATCATATTGTTCACCGGCTCGAAAAAGCGGTCCAGGTAATTGATGAATGCATACAGAACCCCAATCTCAATTGGACTGTCAAAAGAAGTAATCCCAAAAAAGCTGAGTACGATGATTAACGCTAGAGTATAGACAAGATCAACAGCGGGACGCAACAACAGTCCATCTGCCTTGATGTTCTTCATGCCCGCGTCAAAATGCTTATCGTTAATTTC